>JAEZFH010000144.1 GCA_023437885.1 Bacillota bacterium
GTGCATATCCGGCAGGTATGGTTGCCATCAGTGAAGCCAGTGTCCCCACTACTGTATATACAATTGTATTCTTATAAGCGGTCCATAGGGGTTTGTAGCTTAAGGTGGTCAGATACCCCTTCAGATATATTTTCTCCGGATAAAACAGGGGCTTGCCGGAGTTAACGATTACCGGGTCTGTAATGGATGCCAATACGACGTAGTACAGCGGATATACGATAACAATACATATAATTATCATAAAAAGCGCATTGCACAGATTAAAAATATGATCCCCCGTTGACAGCCTCATACTTCCCTTATGTCTTCTGAATATGCTCATCTTATCCCTCCTCCTAGAAAATACTGATATCACTTACCTTCTTTGCAATCTTATTAGCGATTACCAGGATGATAAAGTTAACAACCGAATTAAACAAACCAACTGCCGTCGCAAAACTGTATTGGGCAGTTTGAAGCCCCACCTTGTATACATAGGTCGAAATCAATTCACTTACGATGGTATTGGAACCATTTTGCATCAGGTAAGCCTTCTCATATCCGATGTTCATGATATTGCCAATCTGTAAGATCAGCATAAGGATTACCGTCGGCATAATCAGGGGAATGTCGATATACAGAATTCTCTGGAACCGGGAGGCGCCGTCAATTGTGGCCGCTTCGTAATAGTCCGGGCTGATCGCCGTCAGTGCCGCAATGAAGATAACTGCATTAAAGCCCATGGTCTGCCAGATATTCGATCCGATGAACAGGGTCCGGAACCATTCCGGAAGAGAGGTGAACAGGATAGCTTTACCTCCGTTGTTCATGCTGATATTATTGATTACTCCGTTCGCGGAGAACATAACCGTTATTATACTAACCACAACTACATTGGACATAAAATACGGTGCATAGCTGATGGTCTGGATGGTTTTTTGCACACCCTTCTTTTGAATTTGATTCAAAAGGAGTGCAAATATGATCGGGATCGGGAACGCAATGATCAGGCTCTCCAAGCTGATAATTACGGTGTTTTTAATGGCCTGCATTGCTATACTGGTACTAAAGAACTGGTTAAAATACTTCAGTAATGGATCAGCCCAGGGACTTCCCATGATTCCCATACGGATTTTGTAGTCCTTAAATGCTACAATCAAGCCATACATCGGATAGTAAGCAAAAACAAAAGCCCACAAAAGCGCCGGAATTAATAATATGTATAGCTGCCAGCATCTCAGCGCCTCTCTCAATGTCGGAAGCTTTGTCTTTTTCTTTTTTATCCCTTCCATACTTTTCCTCCCATATTCAACATAGTGGATATATTTTTTCTTCGTGGAACCCGTTCCATATGTACATTATATTCATGCCTGTTGCTCTTGTCAATATGTTTTTAACTATTTTTCATATTAATTTCATGGTAATAATATATATGTTGCTGCATTATTGCCTAAAACAGGCAAAAAAATAAGAGATTATAGCAAAGAGCATAATCTCTTATTTTATATTTATTATTGTTTAACATGGAACACATTCTATGTTGTTCCACCCTGTTTCCAGGACACCGGAACCAGAACCTGCATCGCTTCCGGTTCCTTTCCATCAATCATCTGCAAAACGATGTCCACGCAGTTTCTGGCAAGCACCGCACAGTCCTGCACTACCACTGACAATTCCGGATACGTCAGATTTGTGATCTCTGTTCCATCATAGCCTACGATCTTAAGCTCTTCCGGAACTTTGATGCCCATCTTCTGAGCGACGGCCAGGCAGCTCATCGCTCCGATATCATTGGTCATCATGCCGTCCGCGTCAGTGATAATATCCATGTATTGCAATATGATGCTTTTATTATATGCATAACTCAGGGCATCCCATTTCGTCCCAATCGTAATGACCTCACACTGATTTTCCCGCAAAACCTGGGCAAACACCTCATGCCGGATATTCGCCGTATCATAATGCTGCCGGCCGGAACAAAACTGTACCACTTTCTTACAGCCATTCTTTATAAAAGCCTCTGCTGCCAATCTTCCTCCCTGTTCATGATCCGAACGGACAATCGGCACATCCGGTCCCCATTTCCGGTCCATGCTAACGATTGCTTTTCCCTTTCTTGAGGCAAAATCAGGCAAAGGGTCCACGCATGTAATAATTCCGTCCACCATATTGCGTTCCAGCATATCCATAAACCCCTGCTGCCGGTTATCGATTTCGATGGTATTGCAGGCGAGGCATTTATAATCATACTTGGAAAGCTCCATTTCTATATACCTCATCATTTTAGCGAAAAACGGGTGTTCCAGATTCGGAACCATGACACCTATAATACCGTTCCTGTTCCGGAACAGCTGCTTGGCAAGCTCATTCGGCATGTACTCCAGTTCCTCTACCGCTTCCAGGATCTTCTGCCGTGTCTCCTCCGCCACATAGCCTGTATTGTTCAATGCCCGGGAGACGGTTCCCACACCTACCCCTGCTTTCTTTGCAACCTCTCTGATATTTGCCATTCTTCCCCTCCGTAAGCATATTTCAATTTGAAGTTATCAATCATTTATATTTCCGCCATTGCCGAATACAGCTTCAGAACCAGATGGACAGAAGCTGATGCCTATGGGTTCTATGTTAAAGAATAAAGGAAAAAAGGGCAACTTTCAATAAGTTATTGGAAAATTTTTATTTATACATTGCAATCCACACATTTTAGCAGTCCCATCATCTATCTCTCCTTTTCCCGATCTTAATGATATAGCTGAAGTCACTATAAAAACCGCCTGCATTCAGCTTCCGAAGCATACCTCTTTATATTGTTTTTATGATTTATAGCCTCTGACAGGTTTCACAAAAATAGATACTTCCACCCAGAAAGGCTTCTTTTTTTATTAGGGCTCCGCATACAGGGCACGGTTTATTGACTGTATTCTTGCTTAAAATGGTTTGATAGCCTCCCCGGTGTCCATACAGATCATATTCCGTATCCCTTCCGCCCTTCTGCCTCATATCTGCAGGAATACCTTTTATAGCTTCGAACAATGCCTTTAATTCAAGCTTGTCCAAGGTGGACATTTTTCGCTTGGGATGTAGTTTAGCCGCAAACAGAATGTCCTGAGACACGCCATTTCCTAGTCCCGGAATCCGCTGCTCCGTCGCAAGAAATGCTTTCGCGGAAAGAGACGGTAGCTTTTCCTTTTGAAGCAGTGCGTTGAAATACTCCTCATCAAATCCCTCCTCCAGCGGTGAGGGATTTGTATTGATGACATGCTGCTCCGGTATACCGTTTGAATCACCTTCCCGGAAGCAAAACATGCATCCCCACATCTGTATCGTGCAGGTGATTGAAGTTAAATCTTCAAACCCCAGGTAGAGCTGGTATTTGGAAGGCAATTTCTCTTCTTTCTTATGAAACCGGATCGGAGTGGTTATGATTAATAACATATCCTCGGCTCTTATTCGAACATTTCCGCTGTAGATGCCGGCACCTGTAATTGCCTTACCGGCCAGCTTATTATGATATTCAGCGGGATTCCCGGTATACCAGGCAAAAGCATGGGGGCTGTGATCCGCCCGGGCCTCTTTTATTTTCTTACCCTTCAGCTCCTTATTGATTTGATCCGCAAGTACATATGATTCAGGCAATTCAATCATTACATCATCCCTCCCTGTGATTTTATTAACCTAAGTATAATAAATCAAGTATGACAGGTGCATGTCATACTTGATTTCTGTTTCCTTTATTTATATATCATCCTTGTAGAGATTGCTTATTTCCATTGCTTTTTGTTTTATCAATTTTCTCAGATACGGAGGCTCAATAACTTCAACCAGACTTCCAAAGCCGAGAATCAGCTCAAACAGCCAGATATCCTCAGCCATTATAAACCTTACTTCCGTCGTACCGTCTTCAAAGAATTGTATCTGCTCTTCGTTAAAGGAATCGACCACCTTAATCCTTGCCTCCGGCCGGAACTTCAAAATAATATCAAGGGCCGCCCTATTCCTGTCCCATTCTTCAGAATAATCCAGCGCCTCCAGGGGCGGAGCCTCCCGGGTGAATACATCGTCAGCTACATCAACCCTGCGCATCCTCTTTACCTTGAACAGCCTGTAATCCTCCCTGCTGTGACAATACCCCTGCAGATACCAGGAAAAATCCTTCAGCAAAAGGGACAGGGGCTCCACCACCCGGCGGGTATCCTCGCCCCTTTTATTAATATAGTCAAAGCTGATCATCCGCTTCTCATAGATAGCGTTGTTCAGAGCCTTCAGCTTGTCCTTATCCCTGTTATTACTGTTCCAGCTATTATAGTCGATGTTAATCGGTATGGTATTGCCCTGTTTCAGGTCAAACTCTTTCTGCGGCCTGATACTCTCCAGCTTCTCCAATGCGAGGGATATCTTTCTGTTATTCACCGAATGGTTCAGATTTCTTAATGCTGCAATCACAGAATTTATCTCATAATCGTCCAGGAAATTCTTATTGATTTTATAGCTTTCAATTATTCCGAAGCCGCCATCCGCGCCCATATATGAAACAATCGGTATGCCGGCCTGGTTTATCGTATCGATATCCCTGTAAATCGTTCTCTGGGATACTTCAAAATATTGTGCCAGCTCTTTCGCATTGATCTGCTTCCGGTTCAGCAGCAGCATGATTATGGCCAGGAGCCGTTCCAGCTTCATAAAATCACCTCTTTGCTTCGCTTTTCATGAAAGCTGGTATAAACCATCTCGGTAGTTCAGCACATAATATCTTACGGTGCTTCTGCCGCGCTGAACGATAGTATGACCTTCTTCCTCCAGCTTTTCTTTTTGGGCCTCCATCCCTCCCGGATATTTGGGATTTAGCTCACCATCGGCTTTCAGTGTTCTCCAGTACGGAGATTTATCTACCTCCCTTTGTTCTCTGGCCCAAGCTGATATGGT
>JAEZFH010000150.1 GCA_023437885.1 Bacillota bacterium
TTCCATCAGCGGATCGAGTTCTCACAGGTGAATTTTGCCTTTGACCAAAAGCAGATTATCAGCAACGCCTCCTTTGTGATTGAAAAGGGAAAGAAATACTTGATCAAAGGTGTCAGCGGGGCCGGTAAGACAACGCTGATGAATCTGTTGGCAAAGATTCATGACGATTTCCAAGGAGATATCACCGTTGACGGGATCGATTACCGTGAGATATCGGAGAAGTCCTTCCATGACAACGTTGCGTTCATCTATCAGGATGTATTCCTGTTTGAGGATACGATAAGGAATAATATTACTTTATATAAGGACCTTCCGGAAGAGCAGATCAATTATGCGGCAAGCGTGAGCGGCTTGAACTCTTTGGTATCGGAGAGAAGGGATGGGATAAATGAGCGGTTAACGGAGAATGGCAAGAATCTGTCGGGTGGGCAGCGTCAAAGGATATCGATTGCGAGAGCCATCGCAAAAAATGCTGAAATTCTGTTTGTCGATGAAGGAACTTCCAGTCTGAATGAGGAATTAGGAAAGGAAATCGAAAAGGTGTTTCTGGGGCTGGACAGTACGGTGATTGCCATTAGCCATCGGTATTACGAAGGGGTTACGGAAAACTATGATTTTGTCCTGGAAGTGAAGAACGGAGCGGTCCACAGCTATCCTGCGAAGGATTTCTTCGATGAGGTGATCACATGCTGAAAAAATATTATACCGTATTACCTCATCTGCTGTTGGCTGTGGCTGCTGCGGCTGCCTCCGCCATCCTGGACGGATATGTAACCATAAGAATGATGAAGCTGCTGGACTATGCCTTAAGCCATGATATGCAGTTGATGAAGCAGGAGGCACCGGTATTGATTCTCCTGGCGGTATGTATGATTCCAGTCGGAATTTTGGCTGCGATGGCTGGCAATTATTATAAAAGAAAAGCCAATGAGAGCATGAAGAAATACTATATCCGCAGCGTGTTCGGCAAAAATATCGCAGAGTTTCAAAAAGAAAATAATGCAGCCTACCTGTCTGCCATGACAAATGATTTCGACACCCTGGAGAATAACCTGGTTACCGGAGTATATTCGGTATGCAGCGGAGCAGTCCAATTCCTTACGGGCTTTTGGATCTTGTCTACGGTGGATTTTCGGATGCTTTTGCTTGGGGCCGCCATTGTTATTGTGAATATCGTGATATCCATGGTTACTTCAAAGAAAACCAACCGGGCATATAAGGAACGCAGTGATATGTTTGACGGTTTTACATCACATATCAAGGAGATTCTCTCGGCCTTTCATATTGTTAAAAATTATAATCTGCAGGACCGGGTTACACAGGATTATCACAGCAAAAGTGATGCAATCCAGCAGAAGGGCTTTCAGATTGAAAAAATACTTACCTATGTAATCAGTATACAGCATTTTTTTATCAGCGGTTCTCTGTATGGAATCATTTGCGGAATAGGATATCTTGCTGTTCTGGGAAAGGTTACCCCGGGAGGACTTCTGTTGGTGGTTCAAGGGATTCAGCGAATGATGTGGCCCTTATTCAACATAAGTGAGAATCTTCCGAAGCTGTTTACAACCGGTGATCTAATCCGTAAGCTGGAGAAGACGCTGGAAAATGCGGATACTCACGAAGAAAATATCGCTTTGACAAAATTTGGAAAGGAAATAGAACTAAAGGATGTAGGCTTCTCCTATGATAAGGAGGAAGAATTAATCCTAAACGAGATTAATCTGAAGTTGAAGAAGAATGGAAAGTATCTTATCGTTGGGCCCAGCGGAGGCGGAAAATCCACGCTGCTTAAGCTGCTGCGCAAATATTATCAGCCGACCGCCGGAAGGATTTTCATCGATGGACACGAGTTGCGGGAGGTAAAGAGGGATGCTTATTATAAACTGATTGCCAATGTGGAGCAGCAGGTATTTCTTTTTGAGGACACGGTTAAGAATAATATTACTCTTTATAAGGAGTATTCGGATCAGGAGCTGGAGGATGCGCTGGAAGCTTCCGGGCTTAACGATTTTATCAGGAATTTGCCGGAAGGCTTGAACTCCATGATATATGACAGCGGGAAGAACATATCCGGTGGAGAAAGAAGCAGAATCGTAATAGCCAGAGCCTTATTGAATAAGGCCAGTATTTTATTGATGGACGAAGCCTTTGCTTCACTGGATATGGAACGGGCCAGAGAAATTGAGAAAACCATACTGGGATTAAAGGATATAACCGTAATCAATGTAAGCCATGTAATATTTCAGGATACAAGAGAGCTTTATGACAGAGTAATCACAGTAAAGAGAAGAATACATTAAAAAAGCGAAGCTCTTATATTGGAAGCAAGCAGAACAAAGGCGAATAATTATGTAAATTATTTGTTTGACAAATACTTCTCCTTGTGCTACTATAATTTAGTGTGCCGCACAACGAGGTATAAGCTCTGTCTGTAAACACCGGAATATTATGGATGTTTACCATAAAACAGACACCGCAGTTGGCGAGTAATGATAATAGGAGGTGCCAATATGTACGCAATTATTGCAACTGGTGGAAAACAGTACAAGGTAGCGGAAGGCGATATCATTAGAGTAGAGAAGCTTGGTCTGGAAGCTGGAGCAGCTGTTACTTTTGATCAGGTACTTGCAGTAAATAAAGGTGAGTTAGTAGTAGGTGAGCCTACAGTAGCTAACGCTAATGTTTCTGCAACTGTTGTTGAAGAAGGCAAGAACAAGAAGGTTATTGTCTACAGATACAAGAGAAAGTCCGGATATCACAAGAAGAATGGTCATAGACAGCCATTTACCAAGGTTAAGATTGAAAAGATCAATGCATAGGTCAATGTGATATGATCAACGTATCCATATATAAAAATGCAGAGAATTTGATTACCGGCTTCAAAGTGTCCGGTCATGCGGGTTATTCCGAGGATGGCAGCGATGTTGTCTGTGCCGCGGTATCTATGTTGGTAATCAATACAATTAATTCTATTGAGAGCTTTACCTCGGATCGATTCAGCTTGAATCAGGACGAGAAAAAGGGTTATTTAGAATTTCATATGCTATCCGATCTGAGTAATAATGCCAATCTGCTTCTAAGCTCCTTAGCTTTAGGGCTTCAGGGAGTCAAAGGGGAATATGGCTCAAAGTATATCAGGATTACTCAGAAGGGGTCGCAATAACTTATACGATCGGAACAAAAAGATGTTTCGATTATTGTGGGTACGAAGAGTTTCAGCTCGTTCTCATAGCGGATACCATCGGAACCAGCATCATGTTCCGGTAGTTGAAGTGACTTGTATACTGATAAGTGATTAAGAATTGTAGGAGGTGTAGAACATGTTAAGAATGAACCTTCAATATTTCGCTCATAAAAAGGGTGTTGGTTCTACCAAGAACGGTAGAGATTCCGAATCCAAGAGATTGGGTGCTAAGAGAGCAGACGGTCAATTTGTTCTTGCAGGAAATATTCTTTACAGACAGCGCGGAACGAAGATCCATCCCGGAGTTAACGTTGGACGCGGTGGCGATGATACATTATTTGCTTTAGTTGACGGCGTTGTTAAGTTTGAACGTAAGGGTAGAGACAAGAAACAAGCAAGTGTATACCCGGTAGAAGCAAAATAATAAAGCATTCGTGAATTAACCCCAAATTCTCAGATAAGGATTTGGGGTTTTTCTGTTTGGCAATATGAGGGGTATGATACATATACCTTTGGTTTAATTAAAAAAGGGAGAGGGAATTATGAATCGACAGGAACTGAAGGAATGGTTAATTCGTATCAAAGACAATAATTATGCCGTACCGGAGGGGGCCAAACCCGATAAGCTTTCCCTGTCCATGCTGGAACACATCGGGGATACGGATATGGAGCTTCGCGATAGTTTGATTCTCCCCACCCTGAGCGAATGGATTATTAATCACACCCTGCCCTCCGACGAGGTCATCAGCTTGTTGCAAACGGCATTGGATGAGCAGCATCTGCTTCTTGGACTGGGTGAGGAGGGGGACAATGTATTTTGCAGAACCTTCTGTGCAGAAGTGATTGCCTGCATTATTTACAGGCACAGACAAGAAGCCTTTTTATCTGAGCAGGATGTCCGGAATGCCTTTCAAACCTTAATCGGATTTTATAACGGTGACAGGGATGTCAGGGGATATGTATACGGAAAAGGCTGGGCTCATGGCGCTGCTCATGGTGCGGATGCTCTGGACGAATTTGCGCGGTGTGAAGAGATTGGGTGCGAAGGCCTGCGGGAAATATTAAAAGCCATATACAAAAAAGTAAATACCGGCTGTTACGGTTATATTCATTTTGAGGATGAACGAATGATTACAGCGGTTGAAGCTGTTCTAGATAGAAAGGTGCTTCCTTCAGAGGAAGTGACGGCTTGGATCAGAAGCTTTTGCCGGATAGAGAAAACCGGCGAGGATCATGAGAATCTCGTAAAAGAATTTAATATCAATGTATTTCTGAAGAGCTTATACTTTAGGCTTGTTGATCAGCCGGAGTATCGTCCGTATGCAGAAGCAGCGAAGGAGAGCATAAAAGAAATCAATAGGTTTATAAAGAAGCAGTAATCCGGGGTAATAATACCTCTAAGAGAAAACGATTTAAATAAACATGAATCCGATGAAATATCTGGGGAGCTGTTGGAACTTAAAAAAAGACCTTTTCAGATTTGGATAGGGATAATAATTCGTGTATATGCCGTGAATTCGCGGATAGTTCGTGTTGTATTTGCAGGGGTTTTTTATTATAATAAGTATGATATATTTTGGAAACAATATGGTTATAGTTTGGATAGAGAGGACAAGGTGTGCATTTTATTTCAAAACGGATTTGAGAAATAGGGTGCAGATACGTTGAACAGGTGGTAAAATGTTTGCAGACAGAGCGGAGATTCATATCCGGTCCGGTAAGGGGGGAGACGGTCATGTCAGCTTTCGCAAGGAGCTGTTCGTTCCGGCGGGCGGTCCGGACGGAGGCGACGGAGGCAAGGGCGGTGACCTGATATTTGAAGTGGACGAGGGTCTGAATACCCTGACGGATTTTCGGTTTATTCGAAAATACAGCGCCGAAGACGGTGAGAGCGGCGGGAAGAAGCGTTGCCATGGCAAGGACGGCAATGACCTGATTGTCAAGGTGCCTGCCGGCACGGTAATAAAAGAAAAGGAATCAGGCAAGGTGGTTGCTGATATGTCCCACGATCACAGCAGGGAAGTGATTCTGAGAGGTGGCCGCGGAGGCAAGGGCAATCAGCACTACGCGACACCGACGATGCAGGTTCCGAAGTATGCCCAGCCAGGCCAGAAGGCTCAGGAAATGGATGTAGTACTTGAGCTTAAGGTAATTGCGGATGTGGGTCTTGTCGGGTTTCCGAATGTGGGCAAATCCACTCTGTTATCCCGTGTTACCAATGCCAAGCCGAAGATAGGCAATTATCATTTCACTACCTTAAGTCCCAATCTGGGAGTAGTGGATCTGGAGGGCGGCGGTTTTGTTATAGCTGATATTCCGGGATTAATCGAAGGGGCATCTGAGGGCCTGGGGCTTGGACATGAATTTCTCAGGCATATCGAACGCACGAAGGTTATCATCAATCTGGTGTATGCCGCTTCAACCGAGGGAAGAGATCCGATTGAGGACATTGAGAAAATCAATGCGGAGCTGGCTGCCTACAACGCGGAGCTGGCAAAACGGCCCCAGATTATTGCGGCTAATAAAACCGACGTATTATATGATGAGGATTCACAGGAGATTATTCAGAAGATACGGGATAAATTCGAACCTCAGGGAATCAAGGTATTCCCGATTTCCGCAGTAAGCGGCAAGGGGATGAAGGAATTGCTGTATCATGTAAAGGGTATGCTGGAACAGCTTGACAGTACCCCGGTGGTATTCGAGAAGGAGTTTTTCCCAGAGGATTTGGCAAGCTCGAACCTGCCCTTCGAGGTATGGAAGGAAGAGGAGCATAGGTATGCTGTGGAAGGCCCGCGTATTGAACGAATGCTCGGCTATACCAACCTGGATTCTGAAAAGGGCTTTGAATTCTTCCAGAAGTTCCTGAAGGACAATGGAATTCTGGAGGAGCTGGAGCAGCTTGGAATTACTGACGGTGATACCGTAAGAATGTACGGCTTAAGCTTTGACTACTATAAATAATGAATATGTACGGATACGTTTGTATCGCTGTAAAACAGCGGAAGAATCGGTTAGTGTGAAAGGAGTATACGGATGACAACAAAGCAAAGAGCTTATTTGAAAGGTCTGGCAATGTCCATCGAACCCATCTATCAGATTGGTAAATCAGCCCTGACCCCGGAGATTACCCAGGGAGTAGCGGAAGCCCTGGAAGCAAGGGAATTGATAAAAATCAGTGTGCTGAAGAACTGCGCGGATGATCCGAAGGAAATGGCGCAGATGCTGGCGGAACGCACCCGTTCCACAGTAGTGCAGGTAATCGGCAAGAAGATTGTTTTATATAAAGAATCAAAAGATAAGAAGAAAATCGTTCTTCCGGAAGAAAAGAAAGCAAAGAAATAAGGGTTTAGGTTTTCTTTGCAGGATGCATGGGAAAAGTGTGAAATGGATGCTGGAAAGGCCGGCATCCTTTGGATTGGTGATGCTGAGAAACTGCATTGTGTACGTTAGTGTGAAAATTAAAGTTTTGCACGACGAATTTTTGCGCTGCCCAAGCTCGTAAGCTACGGCAGCATATGGGTATTAATATGAGAATGATTGGAATCATGGGAGGAACCTTTAACCCAATTCATAACGGACATTTATTTTTGGCGGAAAATGCCTATGAGCAAGTCGGTTTGGAGCAAATTGTGTTTATGCCTTCCAAAAATCCTCCCCACAAAGCAAAGCCGGAGAGGATCACTGACTGGCAGAGAGCAGAAATGATTGCACTTGCGATTAAGGATAATCCGCATTTTATTCTGTCAACGATGGAACTGGAGAGAGACGGTTTTACCTATACGGCGGATACTCTGGAGCTGCTTGTCAAAGAACATCCGGAGACGAAATATCATTTTATCGTAGGGGCGGATTCCTTATTTATGATGGACCAGTGGAAGGAGCCTCAGAAGATATTTGACTTATGTACGGTTGTAGCGGCCTGCAGGGACGGGGTTGATCTCGGTATGCTGTCCGAACAAGCGCAGTATCTGAGGGAACGGTTCCATGGAGAGATTCTCCTGGTGGAAATGCCTATGATGCAGGTCTCCTCGGAGAATATACGTGAGAGAGCTGCCAGACAGCAATCCCTTCGTTACTATCTGCCGGACTGCGTGATTGAATATATGAAAGAGAACCAGTTATACCGAAATTAACCGGAGGAAGAAATTGAATGGAGTTAGACTATTTGCGGGACAGCATGAAACGTACATTGAAGCAGCCGCGTTATCTTCATAGCCTGGGGGTCGAGGAAGTGGCCTGTGATCTGGCTGTGATTTCTGGTTATGATGTGGGGAAGGCAGGAATTGCCGGAATTCTGCATGACTGTGCAAAAAACTTATCCGATGCGGAGATGTTGCGCTGGTGTGAATTCTATCATTTGCCGGTAACTCCGATGGAGAGATTGTGCCCCTTTTTACTTCATGGTAAGGTGGGAGCGGCATTTGCCAGGGAGAATTATGGAATTAAGGACCGGGAGATCCTCGATGCGATCACTTATCATACAACGGGAAGGCCGGATATGAGCCTGCTGGAGAAAATTATATTTACGGCTGATTATATTGAGCCATACCGAAAGCCGCTGCCGAGAATTGACGAAATCAGGAGGCAGGCGTACTCTGATTTGGACCGGGCAGTTTTGATGATACTGGAGAACACGCTGAATTATCTGTCTGAATCTAAAGTAGAAATCGACACAACTACGGTTGATGCATATGAATATTATAAATCAGAACTTCAGATACATTAGGACAGAAGGATTCATGCCGGATTGAAATAGGGATTCTGGATGACCCGATTGAAGAACTGAATAAGGAAAGGGGATTGTTATGGACAATTCAAAAAAGATGGTTAAGCTTGCTTACCATGCGTTAGAAGAGAAAAAAGGGGAAGATATCACGGTAATTGAGATTAAGGATATCTCAATTATTGCAGATTATTTTATTATTGCAAACGGCTCAAACTCTTCCCAGGTGGATGCTCTTGTTAATTCCGTTAGGGAGACTTTGGGCAAGGATGGCTATGAGCCTAAGAGGATTGAAGGGGTAAGAAGCGCCAGTTGGATATTGATGGATTACGGTGATGTAATAGTACATGTATTCTCAAAGGAAGACCGTCTGTTCTATAATCTTGAGCGTATTTGGAGAGATGGTAAGACCGTCAGCAAGGAACAGCTTGACCTGGAATAAGCAGCCCTGTAAAAAAGCTCCCGGCGTATGTAGATGCATATGCTGGGAGCTTTTTTTTCTTCAAATTAGTGTCTATCCAGTGTCTATAAAAACATACGGAACAATCCGATAACCTTGCCCTGAATATTTAAATCTGATACAATGATGGGATCCATAGAATCGTTCTCGGGCTGCAGCCGGTAGTAGCCATTCTCCTTATAGAAGGTCTTAACGGTAACCTCTTCATCAATGAGAGCAACTACATAATCTCCGTTCTTGGCATGGGATTGCTTCTGAACCAGTATCTTATCCCCATTATAAATACCCGCATTAATCATGCTGTTACCCTTAACCTTCAGCATAAAAGTATCC
Organism: Bacillota bacterium; assembly: GCA_023437885.1. GTDB lineage: Bacteria > Bacillota > Clostridia > Lachnospirales > Lachnospiraceae > Mobilitalea. The sequence continues at coordinate 8,707 of JAEZFH010000150.1, forward strand.
TCATTAGGCATATATTCCGCAGGGATCGGGAAATAGCTGTCAATATTCTCAACCGCAAGAATTGGCTGACCGGCAGTTATTGTGCCCACAACAGGGACATTCACCAGATCACGCCTGGTCAGGTTGAATTCATCATCTATAATCTCAATTGCACGCGGCTTAGACGGGTCACGGCGTATGTAACCGTTCTTTTCCAGAGTCTCAAGATGGGAGTGCACGGACGAGGTCGATTTCAGTTTCACGGCTTCACATATTTCACGAACTGCCGGCGGATATCCTTTGTTAATAATCTGAGATTTTAAATATTCAAGTATTTCCTTCTGCTTATTGCTTATTCTACCATACCCCATGAAAGTATCAGCCTCCATTTTCTATTTGCACCATGATATCATGAATAAAAATCATAATCACGTTCTTCGGCTCTGATTGTATATCGCAAACAAGTTAGTATTTAAGTTTGCATTTCTCTTCTATGTATCCGCAGATCATGAACAAAAACCGTGTCCATGATCTTCCTCGCTGCACATATGCCCACAAACACGCTTGCAGCATACCCACTTCGCTCGACGCAGATATAATGTTTAACAGTATTATATCATACTTATTATTAAAATGCAAAACTTATGTTCTGAAAAACGAAAAAATGTTTGCAAAACAAAATGTATGTTCGGAAACAGTTGACAAACATACGTTTGTTATTTATAATGATAATATAAAACAAATGTTCGTATCATATGTTCTGGTTTTTCTTTCAGGAACAGAGGATACTGAGAATTCTGTAAAAATATAATATTTTTTTCTAAGACATCGAATGACCATAACCCATAATATAATGAAAGCCTAGTGAACATGATGCGAGTTGCTCGTAAGCATGCGATCGGAGTTAGAGATCATGAATGAAGTTCATGATCTAGTGAAAGCAGAAGGAGCATGATTAAGGTTACTTGAAGCATGCGATTGGAGCAACAGGATCATGTCCTCATACAGACATGATCTAATGAAAGAATAAATGGTACAGGCCGTTTACAGAAACGGGTCTCCTGTATCCGGATTATTACTAAAGAGAGAAAATCTTGGGAGGGTATTAATGATGAATAGAACAAGAAATCGTTTTATAGAAAGTAGCGATTATTATCAGCTGAATAAGAGAAGGATATGGATGGCCGGTACTGCAGTTTTATTAGCACTGTTGCTTTTCTCCATATTATTTATTACGAAGACAGTAACTGCTCAGAGAACGGTTGAGCGAAGAAAGCAGGTGATCAGTCTTGAGATACAGAAGGGAGATACTCTTTGGAGTATTGCTTCCGCGTTCTATACCAATGATTACGACGATATGAACGAATATATCGAAGAAATCAAAGATAGCAACGGAATGATTTCGGATCAGATAAATACAGGGAATTATATCATTGTTCCTTACTATGCCGACGCCTCAAATTAATCACAGAGAGAGTAGTATAAGAATCAGTTTTTCTAGAGAAGTCTCCTGCGGAGTTCGGATTACAGAATCGAGCTTTCCATGAACCTGGTCATATCAAGTTACAAGGCATTTTAATCTTATGCTTCAGTCAAAGAAGCAGCAGTGAAACATATATTACCCTATAAAAAACCGACCCGGTATGTAAGTACCAGATCGGTTTTTTGTATCTCGTATAGATTAAAACTCACTTTGTTTTACTTTGCTATTACAATTCTTCCCTGTCCGGCCGGTTTTGCATATTCGTTTCCTACAACGCCGCCTAAGTGATCCTTCAAATAGGTAATTAAGATCTCATTATCAACAGCAACTTCGTCTTTCAGAACCTTATTGTCCTTGAACATGGTATATCCGTCGCCGCTGTTCTTCAGCGTATAGTTGATACCTGCCAATGTATATTTCTTCGCAGTATCCAAAGGCTCATATTTACCGGTAGCTTTGTTCAAGACCTGAATGTTTTGTACACGGTATTTTCCGTTTACAAGAACGAACATTGCTGCGCTGTCTACCTTAACAGAAGAGGGAATATAAGGGTTGATTTCATAAGTCATACCGGATACGTGTAAGAAGCCGCCGTTTTCATCCGGATAATTCCTTGCACCCATTTCAAGGGCATCCTTAATCTGCTGGCCGGTTACTTCCATTACGCAGCCCATATTACTCCAAGGAAATACGGTTAAGAGATGATTATAGGTAATATCGCCCTTAGGGATGTCAGCACGGATACCACCGCCGTTCATGATAGCAACATCAGCGTCCAATACGGTGCGAAGTGCATCTGCACAGAAATCACCAAGATTGGTTTCGGCATTACGTACAGCACGTTTTTTGGTATCCGGATTTAAGGTTGTTAAGTTAACGTCAGTCTTACCGATTACTTTTTCTGTCTGCGCTTTGTATTCTGCCTGAAGGGAGGTGATATAAGCCTTAACAGAAGCATCTGTCTTTGTATATTCTTTTACAGATACTAACTGAGTAGAAATATTGCCGTCTTTTGTAATAACAAGCTCGCCGATATTTTCAAGCTTTGTACCGGTCTGGGATACGATTACATCCTTTCCTTCCTTATTCTTTACGATGTTTGACGCATATGTATTATGGGAATGTCCGTCTAACATAACATCGATACCGGTAGTATTGTTGATAACGCTTGTGGAGGTCCAGTATGGAGTTGTTCCATCGGTTCCCAGATGCGCAAGTGCTACAACATAGTCAGCACCAGCTTTTTTAGCGATATCAACTGTTTTCTGTACGCGCTTATACAGCGCAGCTCCGGTGGTATCGTTGCAAAAATCATAGATAAAGTTTCCGTCTTCATCCTGGAAATAGGTAGGTGTTGATTTTGTTATTGATTCCGGTGTGGTGATACCAATGAACGCAACTTTCTTATCGCCATATTTCTTCATGGTATAAGCAGGGTAAATCGGCTTATTGGTTTTTGAATCCATGAAATTGCAGCTTACTACCTTAGCGCCCATTTTGTCCGTCAGCTTAGTAAGCTGGGGGATCTGGTAATCAAATTCATGATTACCGAGTGTTACTACATCGTATCCGATCCGATTCATGATTTTAACAATGTTTTCTCCCTTGGATAAAGCACCAATGGTCGCACCCTGAATAAAATCTCCGTTGGATACTAAAGATACATAACTTGTTTTTGCCAGCATATCCTCTTTGAGAGCGGCCACATTTGCATATCCATCCACGGCACAATGAACATCATTATCATAAAGAATAACGATATCTCCACTGGATATACTGTCTGCCGGTGAAGCAACTGCCGTGGTGGTTTCGGTCTCAGTGGTGGATGCCTGTACCATATGAATACCGGACATACCGAACACGATAGCCACAGCAAGCATTACAGATAATGCTTTTTGTAATTTACTAAATAATTTCATAATACTTCCTCCCTTTCCATTATTGTGTAGTATTTACAATAATAACACCTTTCTAACGATTTCTCAAGGACATATGTCCTAAATTTATTAAAATGATGTAACTATTCAGGGCCCCCACTAATCAAAAAGCAACAGAAATAGGGTTTACTTTCATCGATTTCTGTAGGATTGCATTATAGTTTATTTCAAACAGATGAAATAATCATAGCTTAACTCTGATTTACCAGCTGGTAGTATATTAATCGTTTACTTTATGGAAGCCTAAGCAGAAGGGGAGATGGGATAGAAGTAATCGAAGACATAGTGCTGCTTCATAATATTGAAGTAAGAGTACAGATGAAGGAGGAGGTTACGGGCGTTACTTTAGTATCTCAAGAGGCAGAACTTTCTTATTGTGTGCATGAGGGTGAATTAAAATATACCGTACCTGTGGTGGATTGTCACCAGATGGTTTTAATAAGTATCGGTAGTCAGTCCAGGGAATTGCTCCAAGGGTGATGTCAAGAGACAAGCGGAATTCCCGCCTGCTCTTAACATGTTACATGTGGTTAGAATTATATATTCGGACTAAACCAAGTGTTCTAAAGCACCTTGATAATCCGCTTGCATTGAGAGAATTACAGTGAATAACTCATTTGCTTTATCCTTATTCCCCAGTCCCAAATACCCTAAAGCCATCAAGTAGTTACAATACGTGCTGTTGCGGAGCTGCAAATCCTCCTGGTAAACTTCTATTTCTGGTAATGATACCGCAAAATAATCGTAGGTAACATGGTCAAATATGTGCTTTTCTCCATAAGAAATTAATTTATGGAACGCTCTTTTGGCACGATCATTCTGACCAAGAGTTTCATAAGCTAACCCCTGATAATAAATGAAGTCCGAAGGCTGTTCATTATAATAGATGGCACTGCATGGTTCTTGCTCTCCGCAAGTAGCAAGCTTTAAGTATTTTTCCATGTTTACAATATCATTTAACTGCCTGTATGATAATCCTATATAGTAGTAAGCTTGATTATCCGGTACATTTGGCAGTTTCCCTTCACCAAGGTTTTCAGGATAGTTAAGCGTAGCGAACAGGAATTCCAGTGCTTTTTCAGGGCGGTCTGCTTCCAGTTCTATTATTGCTTTATGAATGAGAGCATAGCGGTACTGTAAACTAACCTTACCTTCGCCACCCTCCCAAGGATGGAAACGATGATTCATAAGTGCATGATAAGCATCATCATAGTTACCGATGCAATTAAGCAAAGTAATGTAGCGCAGAAATAAATCATCCCTGGACTTGAGTAATTCCTTGTGCGCCTCCAAACTTTGTAAACGATCTGTGAGAGACACATTCATTTTTGCAGAAAGCTGATCGTGCTCTAAGCAAAAGCGCGGGTAGTCCGGATCTAAAGTGCAGGCTTGTTCCATTGCTGCCAGGGCTTTTTTACCGTCATTTTGCTTATTATAATAAGAAATTGACAGGTTTCTCCAGGCCATAGCCAGCTTACTATTTTCATCAACCGCAGTGTTCCAATGATTGGTCGCAAGTTGATATTGTTTTTTATCATAGTATAGATTACCCAGGTAATAGTGTGCCATAGCTGCCTGGTCCAGAATTTGTATCGCAGTTGACAGAATTTCGATTTCTTCAATACGATTTGGGAAGCAGTAGTCGGGATTCGCAGCTTCCCCGGTTTTAAAATTGCGTATCGCTTCTTCATAGTTTTTTGTTTTGCAATGCACATAACCTATGTAATAAAATAGAAGCGGAGAAGTACCCTCGCATGCCTCCAGTATGCACAGGGCATCAGGATACAATCCCGATTTAATATAATCCAGTGCCAGCTCCAGATAATTATGTGCCTCTTCCCGCATTTTTGCTTTCCAGGATTTCATTGAGTTTTCGGATAATGCTTTTTCATAGAGGCATCCCATATACAAGGGATCAATCCGAAGGCTCTCGGTGAGAAGTGCTTCATTATCCTGACCAAGTAATCGCAGGATGGCAGCCTTCAGTGTCCGGGCCTTCATATTATGCCAATTGCGGATCATCGATAGTGAAATGAAGTTTAAAGCTTCTTCCAGGTCACCTTTTTTTACAGACAGGGAAGCAAGCCGGTAAAAGCCTGCACTCTGCATCTCGGCACTCCAGGTAGACTTATAAAAAGCGTCAAATGCCTTTTCGTCCTCCCCTATTGCGTAATAAGCCAGACCGAGATTAAAGTAACATTCTCCATGATAGGGATTGGGGGTTTTCCAGGTTTGTTTTTCTATTGCTTTTTTGAAAAAAGGGATACTCTCGCGTATCTGACCGCGTTTAAATAACAAGAGTCCATAACCATTGTTCAGACTGATATCAGAAGCGTCCCGTTTGAGACCTTCAAGATAATAGTCTGCCGGCTCATAGGTAGCATGACGATATTGCTCTAAATGCTGAGCAGCCAGGTATAATTCCTCAAGTGATTTTAAATTAACAGGGTCCGGAAGTAATTGTGCCGGTTCTGGAACAGGTTTCAGCTCCTCAGCATATACAGAGTGAGACACAAGTATTTTCTTATCAGACAGCACTTTAAAACGGCAGGTATTTAAATTTTTGGGTAAAGGCATATAGGCTTCATAGCATTCCTGTGGTGATAGATCAGCATTTTCTTCGAATATAATGCTGTCGCCATTGATAACCCGGATGGTTGCATTATTATGTATGCTGGTAACATAAACCTTTATTAATAGTTGGGCATCGCCTTGTTTTGAAAGACTAATAACAGCATCCTTTGTGGCATTACCTACACGGCCGACACCTTTGTATGGCATGAAATATTGAACAAAGGTTTTCTCTTCCTGTGGCTTTAGCCAGGTAAAATCAGGCTGGTTGTCAGTAAAAACACCCGTCATTAACTCAATATAGGGTCCATCCTCATCGGTTAGATTTCTATCCCAGGTTTGCCCGAAGCCTCCGTTTCCCCAAGTCCACTGTTTTTTGCCTGGAGAAACATGATGATCGGATACGTGAAGC
>JAEZFH010000158.1 GCA_023437885.1 Bacillota bacterium
GAGCTGAGTAGCACCTGAGTAATGCAAAAGAACAGATAAGAGAAGGATACAACACGAAGGTAAACGATGCCCTCCCGTGCGATGGCCGGATCAGAGGTAAATATTCCGATCACAGTTCCCGGAAAAAACAGGCAGATTGAAGTAACCACAGCACCGACAACCAGAGCAAAGTGCATTCCGATGGCGATAATTTTTTTGATGTTTACCGTATCCTTTTTACCCCAATACTGCGCTGAGAGTATCAGTATGACGCCACTGATACCGCTGCTGAACATCTGCACAAACGTATTAATCTGGCCAGCAAAGTATACTCCTGATACCGCCTCATCTCCCATGGAGCTGACCATCAGATTGTCTGCAAAGGTAGCAAGGAATGCGATCAAGCCTTGCGCGGCCACCGGAAATGCAAGGGTAATAAGACTTTTATAATAGGAACGGTCGCGAGTAAGTACACGTGTCATGGATGAGTCCTCCTTTTGTCATTCGTAAATCAAACTGTCAAATTATTCATTTGCCATACTCCTAATTAATCTATGGTTTTTCTACTACATTGCCTAGCTTTAATTCCTCTGCCATATATTGTGAAGCCAGTTCTGCCTATCGTCAATTTTCTGCCCTATTGCGTCTATATTAATTTCAATCATCCCGTAATGATTTTGAAGTCGCTGCCATTTCTTGCGATGGCTGTGAAAAGCGGCAGGTCATGCCTGTTCCCCTAATATCTCATGAACGTAAAGCATGTTCATGATCTCGTTGTTCCGATCGGAAATCGCAAGCAAGCTTGCATCCCCTCACTACGCTTTCATTATATCATGAACTTCGTTCATGATCTCCAGCTCCGATCGCACGCTTGCGAGCAAGCTCGCATCATGCTCACTACGCTTTCATTATATCATACAATTCCCTCATGCTGCGGATATTAAAATCTGCTGCCTTGCTGCTTAGCCCGCTCTCATCAAAGAAGCAGGCGTCAATGCCGGCATTTTTACCGGACAGGATGTCCAATTCCCGGTCACCGATCATAATGGCTTCCTCCGGTCTGATCCGGTATTTATCCATCAGATACTGAATTCCTGCCGGACTGGGCTTCCTCTCAAAATTGTTACGGGAAGTAATGCATTCCGTGAAGCAATCATAGATGCCATACCGTTGCAAAAAAGCGATCGAGGTTTCTCCCCGGTGAGTCAATAGATAATTACATCTACCTGTTTCTTTGCCATACCGCAGCAGCTCCAATACCCCGGGATAGGGCTTGCTAAGCTCAAGCTCCATCTCACGGCGTGTGATCTGGTATGACTGTATGAACGCATCATCAATCTGGTATTTTTCTTTGTAGTGTTTCAGCGCTGCGGAAATCGAGATTTTCATACATCGAATAATCTCCTCCAGAGGCTCATCTATCCCGTGTTTCTGAAAGGTCTGCTGCAGCGCTTGACCCATAGCCTCATAGGTATCAAAAAGTGTTCCATCAAAATCCCATATCAGATGCCGATACATACTTTTCCTCCCGATTGCAATCTAATTCCATGCCTATCATAAATTATCTATTCATAATACCGTACCTAACCTAAATCAAACCGATATGACTTTGCTAAATATGTACCCCTTTTTATGATATCCGTTCCTATTTACTTTGTAATCTCAGGTGTCATTGTGATGACATCTCCCGATAAGCAAAGTTCAACACCTTTCGTTAAAGAAACATTCTTAATTCGTGTACATAGTCACCCTCAATTCCAAACGTTTTATTAATTACGCTTTCCATGGAATATGCTATATTATAACACACCAGGTTATACTCAGCAAATATATCACAGGGCATTATGTGGATTTTTCGAACCTCTATGCATCATTTTTTTATTCTTAGTTATAAAATATCAACACAGAAGGGGATAAAGAACAAACACTCTTTATCCCCTACAAAAAATCTTTAATTACTTTACATGCTTATATGCACCAATTACGGCGATGCAGCTTCTCATAACCTTCCAGGTGGGCATAATCATTAAAGCGTTCCAGATAGAACCTGTCGTACTTCGGATGATATACTAATTGGGTGATTCCGGTATTCTCCAAAGATACACCAAACAGGAAGCGGCTTGCCTGACTCCTGCCAAAAAGTGCTGCCAACAATACACGAATGGTTCCTCCGTGGGTGACAACTGCAATATTTGTCTTCCCGCTTTGAACAATTTCCTGTATTACCGGCATTGCCCTTTCATAGACGGAAGTACCGTTTTCTCCTTCGGGATAGGGAATATCCTCCGCCATCTTCTTTTGCTCGGCTCTAAATTCGGCAAAATGCCTTTCAATGTATTCATCGGTCTGGCCCTCCAGCGCTCCGAAGGAGATTTCCCGTAGTTCCTCCCGTATGTGGTGCGGCAGCCCTAAGGATTCATTCAAAATCTCTGCTGTCTGCCTGGCACGGATCAGATTGCTCGAATACAGAGCATCAATGGAGTAAGTGCCAAAACGCCTGCGCAATAAATCCGCCTGCATACGTCCTTCCTTCGACAGCTCCACATCCACGTTACATAACGTACTGTTCTGCCTGCCATGCCGAATAAGATACAAATTCACCATATTGCTTATCACCGCCTTAATCCCAAGCCGGGGAGCACCCCCGGGCTATCAGCCTGGACAATACTTATAAAAAATGCCTGTTGGAGCATGACCTATCCACGCATGATCTATCTAAACATGGCTTATCTAAACATAGCTTATCTAAGTATTACCTATAACAGATGAAGCCCTTTTCTTTCTGCTTCTTCCATTACCTCCTGTGGCCAGATGGAGGACTGAACCTCGCCAATATGTGCTTTCCGAAGATAAAACATACAAATCCTCGACTGTCCGATTCCTCCCCCGATGGTATAGGGAAGCTCCTTATTAATCAGAGCCTTCTGGAAAGGCAGCTCGGCACGCTCCATACAGCCACTGATTCTAAGCTGCTCCACCAGGGAATCCTCATCCACACGAATTCCCATAGAGGATAACTCCAGTGCAATGTCAAGTAACGGATAGTATACAATAATATCCCCGTTTAATTTCCAGTCATCATAGTCAGTGGCCCTTCCGTCATGGCGTTCACCGGAGTTTAATGCTCCTCCGATCTGCATGATGAATACGGCTCCCTTCTCCTTAGCAATCATGTGCTCCCTCTCCTTGGGAGTCAGCTCCGGATACCGGTCCTCCAGCTCCTGGGTGGTGATAAAATGTACATCTCTGCTCAGCTCTCCCCGCAGAGCCGGATAAGCAGCAATCAGCCGATCCTGTGTATCGCAGATGACATTGACAATCTTTTGCACGGTGGCCTTCAGGGTTTCCGT
>JAEZFH010000195.1 GCA_023437885.1 Bacillota bacterium
TATCCGGCGCCAATTTTATCTTTGCGGCCCATGAGAAGCTTCCCGCGAGGGAAATCTTTGAAGCATTAAGAAGGAATAATATTTATGTCCGCTACTTCAATGCACCCAGAATTGACAATTATCTGCGAATTACCGTTGGTACGGATGAGGAGATGGACCGGTTGTTTTCATTTTTAAAAGTTTATATTGAAGAAAAACGATAATCTTGCTATGATATAATGCCATAGTCATTATATCATAAGCACTTGTTCTTATGATTCATTTATGTATTCAATCGGGGGAAGAAGCGGATGAGAGTATTAATTGCAGAAGATGATTTTGCAAGCAGAAAATTTATGTTGAGGTTTTTGTCAAAGTATGGTGAATGCGATATAACGGTGGATGGAATTGAAGCAGTGGAAGCCTTTACTATGGCACTGGAAGCAAATGAGGGTTATGACCTGATCTGCCTTGATATTATGATGCCAGGTCTGGATGGTTATCAGGCCTTGAAAAAAATCCGGGAGATCGAGAAGGACAAGATGGTTTCGGAGGAACGGGCAGTCAAGATCATCATGACAACGGCACTGAATGAAGGCAAGAATGTTACCAAGGCATTTGAATTGGGGTGTACGGCATATGCAGGAAAGCCAATCGATCAGGAGAAGTTTGAAAATGTATTAAGAAAGTTAGAGTTAATCTAACTGATTTTGAAGGGCAGGTATATTAGTTGGTATGAATTATCAGAAGGAAATGGATCAATTAATCGAAAAGCTGGCAAAAGAAAAACGCAGGCCAAAACTGTTGATCCACAGTTGCTGCGCACCCTGCAGCAGCTATGTGTTGGAGTACCTGTCCGGATATTTTGAGATTACCGTTTTTTATTATAATCCCAATATCTATCCCCCCGAGGAATATGTCCGCAGGGCGGAAGAACAGCAGCATCTGCTGCAGGCAATGCCCCTCTCCGGTGAAGTTCAATTCCGGAGCGGAGCATATGAGCCGGACAGATATTATGAAGCAGTCAGAGGAAAGGAAGACGAGCCGGAAGGGAAAGGCCGTTGTTTTACCTGTTATGAACTTCGGCTTCGGGAAGCCGCACAGCTGGCAAAGCAGGAGGGATACGAGTATTTTACTTCGACTCTGTCCATCAGTCCACATAAGAACGCTGATAAATTAAATGAAATCGGCAGCAGACTGGCAGCAGAATACGGGGTTTTGTATCTACCCTCGGATTTTAAGAAAAAGAACGGTTATAAACGTTCCATCGAGCTTTCGAAGGAATATTCCCTGTACCGGCAGGATTATTGCGGATGTGTCTATTCCATGAGAGAGCGCCGGCAGGAGGAATAGTACTGCCTTGCGCAAGGCAGCATTAGACGGAGGAAAGACCTGGCTTCAATTAAACATTGGAGTCAGGTCTTTTTGATTAATCAATCTTCTGAGTGGCACAGTATGAACATTTTATTACTATCTCTTATCTAAATCAGTGCCGGGCATACTCCATTCAGTATTCAACGGATAAGGAGGAATCGGAAGTTCGTCTTTTCCATGTGGATGATCAGACCAGCATACCTGTTGTTTCTGCAGCAGCTTCATGCATAAATATACAACGGATTTATCGGTAAACTCCTGGAATTCTTCTTCGTTAATAAATCCATCAATCGGAGTCCCCTTATTATCAATATCTGCGTCATAGATTGCGGACCATTCCAGCTCGCAGAATACCGGCTCATTGAATATTTCAACATTGGACCGATCAGTCTCTCGGATGTTTACTCCCATACGTTTCTCGTCAAAGTATCTGGCAACCATGGCCGGAGGATTCGGTACTACTAAGGGCTTATTGCAGCCAAAGTCAACTTTGGTGTAAGCTTTGAAAGGAACATGAACGGTAGTATCCTTGATTACGCCTCCAATTCCGTGACCCTTTGCACAGACTTTTGCAGCGTATTCAATGTTCTTTCTGATATAACCTTCAATAAATACCTTGCTTGTCGGTGGTATATAGCGGCATTGTGTTAAAAATACCTGTTTTTCGATTCTTTTTATCTCGTATGCGGGTTCATTCAGCCTGATTTTAGCTTCTGAATCAATTTGGATGACGAATTCAGAAAGTACTCTGGGGATTTTGAAATCGCCGCCCCACCAGCGATAATTATCTGCCTTTGGAAGAGTATCTGCACTAAGAACTGCTGCAGCACATTCGTTATCACATCTGGAGCATACATGAGTATCTGAACTTACAACGGTAGCATTGCCATATTTGTAATTATCCATAATTTCCCTCCTAAAAATATTATATTGGTTTGAATTGCTTCACTACCTACTATATAATATTCATCCCTTAGCAATGTGTGTCGATTCAAAAAGAAAAATGTAGAAAATAATATAATAAAAAGAAAATTTGTAAAATATGCTGCTTAATAATGAACCGTAACATAAACTTTTGCAATGTCTGATACAGCAGTTGACAAAAGTCGGGGGTGAGCTTATAATGTAATAGCAAATGATAATTATTATCAATTGAAGTGAATGTTTTACATATCCACCAAGGCAGAAAAGGATAGGGAGACAGGATTATTACACGGAAATTTTATGCAGGAGCGCAAAATTGCAGTGTTTCGGCAGAATGGAGATAACTATGACATTATTGGATGCAAAAATAGGCTCGGCCTATACCATCAATTCATTGAATCTGGATGTGGTAACAAGGCGGAGATTGGAAGCGCTTGGTCTTACCCGGGGAACCAATATCAGCATATTGAATCGTAGCCGCAGCGGAGCTGTAATACTCATGGTCAGAGGCAGCAGGCTGGCATTGGGAGCAAAAATTGCAGAGACGATACATATGAAGGAGGCATCATGATGAAGAGCGAATTGCAGGTAGGCTTTGTCGGAAATCCCAATTGTGGTAAGACAACGCTGTTTAATGCCTATACAGGTGCTAATTTGAAGGTTGCAAATTGGCCCGGAGTTACGGTGGAGAAAAAGGAAGGCGCCTTCAGATATCACGACCACCGCTTCCGGCTGGTGGATCTGCCGGGAATATACAGCTTAACCTCCTATACCATGGAGGAACGGCTCACCCGTGAATACATTCTGGATTCCAAGGTTGATGTAATTATTAATATTGTGGATGCCTCCAGTCTTGAAAGGAACCTGTATCTGACGCTGCAATTGATTGAACTGGGAAAACCCGTGGTTCTTGCTCTGAACATGATGGATATCGTTGAAGAACGGGGAATGGAGATTGATTTGCACCGTCTTCCTGAGATGCTTGGTATTCCGGTGATACCGGTATCCGCAAGAAAGAAGACCGGCCTGGACATATTGATGCATACCGTATCCCATCATAAGGACAAAAAGCTGGATTCCAACCTGGAGCATCACCACACCGGGAAGGAGAGCGGAAAATATGCCCACAAGCGGGAGGAGACGCAGGTATGCCGCCAGAAGCACCAGCAAAAACACCGGCATGACCATCATCAGGAGTATACCATTGTATACAGTGATGAAATTGAGGATAAGATTGATGAAGTCAGTGAGCTGTTATGCAGCAAATACGGTGAGACTCCCAATCTGCGCTGGCATGCTATCAAGCTCCTGGAGATGGATGAGGCGGTAATGGCAAAGTATCCGCTGGATCTCTCCAGAGTAATAAAGCATAGTTATGAAGAGGAGATTATTAATCAAAAATATGATTTTATAGAAGAAATCATGGAAGAGGTACTTGTTAATAAGCATAAAAAAGCGGCCTCAACCGATAAAATTGACCGGGTCTTAACTCATCGTTTTTGGGGCTTGCCGATCTTTTTGGGGATTATGGCACTGGTATTCTTTTTCACCTTTCAAATCGGAGATCTGATTAAGGGAGGCTTTGAGGTGGGATTGGAGGCCTTTTCCCAGGGAGCAGGCTTTGTTCTTGATAAAATTCACGCCGGAAATTTTGTGACTTCTCTTATCATAGATGGTATTATTGCAGGAGTCGGAGGGATATTAACCTTTCTGCCGAACATATTTATATTATTCCTTGCGCTGGCATATCTGGAGGACAGCGGATATATGGCCAGGGTTGCTTATGTTATGGACGGTATCATGGGAAAGCTGGGACTGTCCGGCAGGGCTTTTATTCCGATGCTGCTGGGCTTCGGGTGTACGGTGCCTGCAATTATGGCGTCACGTTCCCTTGAGAATATGCGGGACCGGAGGAAGACCATATTGGTAACACCCTTTATGTCCTGCAGCGCGAGGCTTCCGATCTATGTGTTGTTTTCTCAGATGTTTTTTGGACGAAATGCAATGCTGGTGGCATATTCCATGTACTTAATCGGTATCGTGGTGGCCATTTTGGTTGCCTTTGCCATGACGAGCGAGTCCGACCGCGGTGTGAGCAATACCCTGCTCATTGAGCTGCCGGAATATAAAACTCCGAATATGCATACCATTTTTATTTATGTATGGGAGAAGGTGAAGGAATATCTTTCCAAAGCGGGGACAACAATATTTGCGGCATCCGTTGTAATTTGGTTTATCTTGAATTTTGGACCGGCAGGAATGGTGAGTGATATGTCGGAAAGCTTTGGTGCTATCTTCGGTAAAGCGATTGCTCCAATATTAAGGCCGGCAGGTTTGGACATGTGGCAGATTGTCGTTGCACTGATTTCCGGTATTGCCGCCAAGGAGGTCGTTGTATCCAGCTTCAGCGTACTGTTTCAAATAGGGAATATCACTTCTCCCCAAGGGATGGAAGGCTTATCAGGTATCCTTGGGAGCTACGGCTTTGGCGCATTAAATGCCTATGCCCTGATGGTGTTCAGCCTTTTATATATTCCCTGTGCAGCCACTATTGGTGTAATTCAAAGAGAAATGCGTTCGGCAAAATGGACAATATTCACCATCCTGTTCCAGCTTGGAATTGCCATGCTGGTATCCACCCTGGTTTATCAAATCGGAAGCCTGTTCCTGTAACGGCTGTTCTGGGATGTCTTTTTCCCTAAGCAAAAGGAAGATAGAAAGGAGTATCAAATTATGCCTGGTATTATTCTTGTAATATTGATTATTGGTTATACTAGTTTCGTAATATATAGAAAAACAATGGATATCAAAGCGGGAAAATCCTGCTGCAGCGGCTGCTCCTCCTGCCAGGCAAAGGATAAATGCGGTAAGTCCAAGCCG
>JAEZFH010000023.1 GCA_023437885.1 Bacillota bacterium
CCCATGTACTCTGTCAATGATGAAGGGGTACTTAGATTTCTGGAAATTCCTACAAACAAGTGGAATGCTGAGACTCCAGCGGTGCCACTGGCCTTTTATAATCATAGCCGGGTATCTTTTATGAATAGTAAGGATGTTGAGAACATTGAAAGTTATATTTATAAAAAGAGGTATGAGTTAATCACAGGAAGGGTGCTTCTGGCGGAATCGACCCTTCCCTGTACGGATGCTCAGCCGTTGACCACGGTTACACCGCAGGGATTAATGGCTGGAGTTTCTCCAGATACGGGAGCATATGCTTGGTTTGCCATTGCTCAGACGGACGCAACGCAGGAACTACCAACCCTTCGGTTTAGCAATATCAGCGAAGATCTTCGAATGAAACTGCAAAATAGTAAATTATTTATAAATATTGAGGACAAGGCGAAGTTCTTGCAAAATGCACAGCCAGTGGGTGATTTTAAGATTATGATGGATGGCTGGTGCTTTTTACTGTCGCCCGAGGACTGGAAAACAGATGCCGGTCAGCATAACACAGCCTTTGTCATGAAATATGTAAAAGGAGTCGCGATCAAGGAGCTGATGAAAGAATCCCTCATTTTTCAGGGATCAATGAGTGCTGCCTATGATGATAAAAAGCAGGTGTTACCCCGTTACCGCAGATTTATTGACTGTGTGGAAGATCCCGATTTTCAAGGAATTCTATATCTGAATTGCATGGTAAGCATAGCGGAACTTCCCCGGGAAATAGAATTTTTATTAAAGGGAGTCAAGCAGGAGAATTTCTATGCACATCATGTGATCTTAGAAAATAATAAAGTGGTTCAAGATGATCAGGGAGTACTGACGATGGAGAATGCATCAATACAGGCACTTGTGGATTATAGAAATGGTGAATCCATCGTTTATGAGGAGGCAATGCCGGATTATCTTTTCACGACGACCCGGATGACCGTCAGCTTTTTGAATTCAAGTCTGCAGAATTTTTCTAGCGTATCAGAAATTTTAATGAACCGATTCTATGGAGCAAAATCCTCCAAAACGGATACAACTAGTGGAAACTGCATGATTATCGACGGAATGAGTCAGCGAAAGGATGGTCTAGAAGAGTATGTATTCTCGTTACGTGAAGCCTGTAATTATCAACTGAGTAACAGTGCCATGGAGTCGGTGCAAATTGATAGTGCTCAGCTCAGTGTAGGTTCTGAGACTGGCTGCATCGGGAGAGTTACCTTTGCCGGAGGCATCCAAACGAATAATCTGACAGAATGCGATATGCTCAGCTATGACTGGCTGGCTTTTCAATGTCTTCAATTGGTTGTTCCTGAAGTGGGAGAGCTATATTTTGATTACGAGAGCTTGGTGCTGAGTGAGAGCAGTTCAAGCTTGCGGGAACATTCCTTCGGTGCCAGATTTGCCTGCCAGTTGGAACAGGTAATCTATGAAACGAAGAAGATGCCGTCAGATCAGGGGTATGCTTCCATTAGCTCTCCGCTCAAGCAGAATAAGCTTCAACAGCCCTGGGCGGGTCTCGTCTGGAAAGTGAACTTAGGATCCTTGGGGGATCTTTCGAATTCAGGGGAACTGGTTATTCGCATATTAATCTGCTGGAGCATCGGTGAACAGGGACCGGAGTATTATCTTGGGGTAGCACTCCCCGGAATTATGGATGGATTTGATCTCGAAGGAATTGTAAAATTAGGATTTCAATCGGTGGAGCTTATGGTGGTGAAGAACGAGACGGTTCAGTATATGCTACGACTTCATAATTATACTCTTCGACTGCTTTGGCTGGCGATTCCACCGGGTAGTAACGATCTGTTTATCTTTGCAGACGGAAAAAAACTAGGGTGGTATGCGGCCTATCTTGGGGAGGAATCATAATGGCAGAGGTAAGAGTAACAGTGCTTGCAATCGGTCAGGGATCAGCCAGTCTATTAGAGGTATGGGAGGGAGATTCCTATGAAAAGAGGAGTAACCTGTTCGTGGCTCTGATGGACTGTGGCTCCGATGACAATAAAATTAAGCAGAACGTGAAAGATTCCATTTCTACAATACAGGATGCTATGAATCGGCACAGTGATACAGAGGGTTTTACCCCACCCTATTTGGATGTGCTGATCATTTCCCATCAGGATAAGGATCATTGGGACAAGCTGGATATGTTGTTTGAAGAGGTGAATGGTAAACGTACAATTAATGCACTATTATCTACCATTGAGACCTGTATTCAAAAACCAGCGGTGATTAATAACCTTGTATTTCCTGTGACAGGTGTAAAAATATTAGCAGGGCAGGAGCAATACTCGAAAATAAAGGGCCTGTTTTCTCAGACTGCTCTTTATGAGGGTTCGCAGCATCTTCAGATAGGGGATCAAGAGTACTATACCAATATTGAATACTCTTACAATTACTTATTTAAGATCACAAGCTATACCTTACAATTTGAAATTGATGATCCATATCTGGAAATTTCAGTAAGCTATAATTGCAATAAAAAGAGCAATTGGTCATTTGTGATGGATGATATAAATGAGGTGTATAGCTACTACTTTGACCAATCCCTCCAGTTGTATGTGCTATTGAGAGATTCTCAGCTCATAGGCTTCCCGAGTGATTGGGACGTGGCTGGTGTATTAAAAGAAACCATGGATAATTTGATTACAAGAACCGGAGTCAACATTTCCTCGGATATTATTGTGACAATTTTCACAACATATAATAATCTTTTAGATACGTTAACTTGTGACAAAGTTGTAGCGATAATAGATAATAATCTGAACCTGAAGTGCTTTATTGGACAGACCTTTATCGGCGGGCAGGAGGATATTTATTCAAAGTCTTTCAAAAATATGCGTGACAGGATCAAGGCGGTGACCAGCACAGGAATTGAGCAATTGATAGGAAATCAAACAAATAGAGAAATTTATAACAATCACGAGTTGGGTGTAAAATGCAGCGTATTATGTTGTACCAAACTAAGTAACTGCAAACTTAGCGGAGGAGGTAGCGGACGTAGCCTTGAACATAATGCATCTTCCGCGGTTGTCCAATGGGAAATTAGCGGTGTCAAAGTGCTTTATCCGGGTGATGCAACCGTTCATACCATGCATTATATGCAGAATGAAAATCTGACAAAAAAGGCTTTGAACTGCGTACTCTTCGCACCGCACCATGGTTCAGGAACTACGAGTGGCATTGCCAATAAAAGCGGGAGTAGTGATCCCTGGGAGTTGTTAGAAAAGTTCCTGAACAGTATGCAACCACAACAGATCTACATCAGTGCCGGTGAAAACAATCGGCATGGACATCCAAATCTTAGCTTTGTTAACAAGTCGGAAGCAGTTCTTAGAACAAAGACAGCGGATTTACACTATATTTGTTACAATACCCAGATGTCAGGAAATACAGGAAGAGACTATCAGATGGCGTTTGAAGTCATTCCATTGTATACCACAGTGATCTACAACATACATGGTCAGACTATAAATATGCCCTGCTCTTTTTTTATAAATATGGACAATAAGGATAAATTGTGTGAAGAAGATTCATTCGATCAAGTCGCTTCTGCGATTACTGTTGTACAAGCCGTTCCTTTCGCAGAGGAACAAAAGCAAGAAAAAAAGGAACAAAGCCAGGAACAACAAGAGCGAAGTATTAGAACGTCTGTAATTGACCTTAATCAGGTGAATTTTTTAGAAGATGGGTTCGAAAGGAGGTAGTGAATGGAGCTGCAAGCATTATATGACGCACTAAGAGTCAATTTACAAAATGGTCAGCTTACCATAGCTGCCGATCAATATGAGAGAAATTTTTGGAGTATTCTGCAACAGACCTATCAATCGGAGATTACTCTTAGCCTCTGTACAGTGAATTACTACAGTACCTACATAGCGATACAAGGTCAAGGCAGTATCGCAATTCTAAATCAAGGTAAAGGTGTTGGAATTCAGATTCTCTGTTATCAAAGAGGAGACGTCATCTGGAGCGAAATGAAGCTGAATGTCAATCAGAGCAGTCGATTTGCCGATTTGTTCATAGAAACCAGTCTAAGTAGAATACCGGGAGAGGGAGTCTATCAATATACTTCCAGTATACTTTCAGATGTAATGATTAAATATCCGGAGCTTGTTACAAATTCTGACCGGGTCTATACGGAGTATCCGTTTTCCATCTCGGGCGGTGCTGCATTTCCAGCGGATACCTGGGGAGAGTATTCATTATTAACCTTAGGGAGTACATCGGTTAAGGGTGATTTAGCGTTACGTGATGAAATGTCTGCATATGGCAATGTAAAGGCGGCGCTGGAGGTTGTTCTGATTAATCATTTCACCCTGGATTTATTAAAATCTGCATCCCTTGTTTTGAAATTATACACGGGAAGACAGGACTCGAATCAAGTGGATTTTAATCAGACCTTAGCGGGAGCTGAAATTGAACTGCTGATGGAGCTGGAAGAGATCACCACACCGATGAAGTTCACTATTCCCCTGTTTCATTCAAAGGAGGCTTGGGAGCTGTTGAGTGCCTTTGATCAAGGAATTGCTCTATCAGAAGGGATTAATCTACTCGTAAAGCTCTTGAGAATTGATAACTTATCCCTGCCAAAGGATACACCCATAGATTTTCTAAAGTTGTATCAAGTGAATACAAAAATAGCGCTGCTTAATGGTGGTATCAGTGGCGTTGATGCGATGTCTGTATTGCTGGCATCTTCAAGGCCTTGGATTTTACCGATACCCTGGATTCGGCTTCAGAGCTTTGCGGTTGCGCTTGATGTAACCTATGGAAAAGGTTACACCGACCCAATCTTAACGGGTGAAGTAGCGGGAACAATTGATTTTAATCTGGGTACCACGATGCTTTCCTTAACAGCCTCTGCGGCAATTCCAAGTCTTGATATGGAGGCAAGTCTGGTATGGGGAGAGAGTGATTGGGACAAAGCGCATGCCCCCATCCTGTTAAATGACTTATTAACTCCTTTTCAGGTGCCATCACCGAATCAAAATACCGGATTAACCCGGCTAGCCAGATTGGATGTCTATGCCTCTTATGAAAGCAGAGCCTTTTCCGTAAGAGCGGAAATCAATGATATCTTTGCATTCTCCATTGGAGACTTTGAGATCAAACTCAATCAGATCCTTGTGGAGGCGGAGCTATCATCATCTACAAGAAATGCCTCCATTTATGGTTGTATGGGCTTTGGCCAAATCGGTACTGCCAGTTATTTTGAATTGTATGCGATGGGGGCCTACTTGACTGGAATCTGGAAGTTCGAGGGTGGTCTAAAAACAGGGGTGATCAATATTGGCAAGGTATTGACTCAGATTTTCTCTGTTAATGAATCACAGATTTTGGAGGAGTTTCTGAACATAGAAGTAACAGACCTTAAAGTAGCCTTCGACAGTGACGGTAATCAATACGCTATTCAGGCAGGCTTTCATGCAAAATGGACAATATTTGGAGAAGCGTTGAACCTTAATTCTAAAATGCAACTCAAGCGGATCAAGGACCAAAAGGATCTATATGCATCGGCGATGTTCGCTCTATCGGTTGGAATGTTTGAAGTGGTGGTTCAGGCAAATGATTTCTACAGCAATCTTAGGAATTATCTGTTTCGGATTCAATATGACAAGCTATTTCTTCAAGCGGTATATGCAACGGAGAATGGAAAGGACCTGCTTACCGTTAGCATGGGAGGAGAGACCCTCGGAAGCCTGGTGGAGAAGCTGGTCAAGCTTATGAATCCCAATGCGCATTTTAAATTAGCAGCGCCTTGGAGCGTCATCAACCAGATTGATTTATCTAGATTCCAGTTGGTTATTAATGTTACCGATGCAACAGCAGGCTTTTATTATCGGGTCGGCTTAAAGATACCAGGGCTTATGAAGATCGAAAAGATTGGAATTCAGTATAGACCGGATGAGGTTACTGGAGTGAAGAAGATTTTCTTTGCACTGACAGGTTCCCTTCTAGAGCAGGAATATACGGAAACGAAGCCATTATCCTGGGATGCACTTGACGGTAGTCCACCAGATGCGACTGCGTTAAATCAAAAGGTATTCACCCTGTATTATCTAGGGGTAGGACAGCATTTGAAAAATGATGAGGCAAGAGCTGCAACTTCATTAACAGATGCACTTAATGCCTTGAAAACTCAAATAAAACCGCCGACCGACGATAAACTAATCCCGTCGACGATTCAATATGATCCGGATATGAATTGGCTCTTTGGCGCAGAATTTAAAGTGGATGCCTTAAAAATTGGGGTTGTTCTGCTCGATCCGGCCATGTATGGATTGATGATAACAGTAGAGCCGAACACTGGGGCTCTTTCCGTGTTTGCTGGCCTTTATCTGGAACTTTTGTATCGCAAAATCACGGATACCATTGGAATGTTCAAGGCGACCATCATGCTTCCTGACAAGTTTCGAACCGTACAACTGGGGATCGTATCACTAAAAATTGGTCAGGTCAGTTTTGAAATCTATACCAACGGCAATTTTTACATTGACGCAGGTTTTCCTCATAATGCAGACTTTTCTAAGTCCTTTGTTCTGGAGGTATATATTTTCACGGGTCGAGGCGGCATATACCTTGGTGCGCTGAACGGCAGCACCAGTCGGAGTGTCCCCAAGGTTACGAACGGTGCATTTTCTACGGTATTGCAATTAGGAGTGGGCTTATCCTTTGGACTAGGAAGAAGCTTTGATTTTGGCATTGCTAAGGGCGGGCTTTCCCTTGAAGTATTCGGTATATTTGAAGGAGTGCTCGGCTTCTTTGAATGCAAGGATGATGACAAGCAATATCTATATTATAAGGCGCAAGCAACCGTAGGCATCTATGGAAGACTCTATTTGTCAATTGACTTTAAGGTAATATCAGTTTCTGCCTCCGTAGAAATTAAGGCATATGCGCAATTAACGCTGGAGTCGTATCAGGCGATGCTCCTTGCTTTAGATTTATCACTGGATGTAGAGGCTAAGGTTAAAGTACTATGCTTCAAAGTGACGTTTTCCTATCATTTTAAAAAACACGTGGAGTTCATCTTTGGAGAAAGTTCAACACCCCCGTGGAGAATTGCAGGAGCAGATAGCATAAGCCTCAGGCAAAGGGATATGCAGGCAGGAAGTTTATATCCGATGTTCTCCGTGCAACCATTACAAGCTGACACAAAGACCTCAGTTGTGATTCAATTGCTGCCACTATTTTCGGTGGAGAATCCAATCATTAGTATAGCGAGCCAGAATAGTGAAGCCGTAACTATCCTCACAGGAGGAAATCAAATTGTTACAGATGTGATCACGCAGACTAAACCCAACTATTGTGTGGCATTTTTGCCCTTACTGGATATTAAGAACCAGAAGCATCTCATTGGATTGATGGCAGACTGGATTTTATCCCACTGGGATAGTGAAACGATCAGCAATTATGCTGAGCTGCAACCGGATATGGCAGATCAATTAACCTACGAACTGTTGTATGACTTTCTTCAGGCAAATGCCATATTTTCCTTTGTCGTACAGCAAAACAATGACGACCAAGAAGGTGCTGTCATCCCCATGCCCCCACCGGTAAGCTTAAGCTGGGATGTAGCAGGTACACCAGAGGAAGCAAGAACGGTGATACGGTATTGGAGGGACAGTATGGTGACGTCCAGGTATGCCGATCAATTAACAGAGTACTTTGAAAAGCTGAATGCAGATCCGACGTATCAGCCGATGGTTTCAATAGCAGAGGATGGCGAGGATATTTCTCTGGCGGAATTGATTTTCCTAGATTATTTTCAGATGGCAATCAGAGAAATCATTGAGCAGATCAAGACTTATTTTAGCACTATCTCCTATGAACTGGGGGACAGTGCATTTACTGCCGCAGCGTGGGAGCAGATCCTTTTGGATAATTCGAATCTAAGCATAGCACCCGGTCAACTTATATTTCCTCAATATTCGTATCAAATTCTGCAAGGGGATACCTTAAAGAGTATAGCGGCTTCCTTCTCCATCTCCTTACGAGCGCTCCTTGACGGATGTGGACAACAGACGATGCTTCTAAGACAGCAGGCAGAGCTTCATCCTGCCAGCTATCATTTTAACAATCAAAGTGGGGTTCCGCTCAAGCTAATTGCCGCATTATTTTTTGTTCGATATGAAGAGTTTCGACTGGAGAATGGTTATCAGGATTATGCTGCAAAGATTAGAGTATCCAATCCTGTATTTCCGCTAGAGGATGAAATTCTAGAGCTGGGTCAAGCTAGTATTTTACTACCGGTAAGGAATGATAACGCAACTATTTCTTGGACGCCGCTCCTCGGAGATACATTGACCAGACTGGGAAAGATGTGTGCCTACTATGAGATGCCTACTGGAACGGATCCACTCTGGGATGAATTTCGAGCTAGTGTAACTCAAGTGAATACGGATATAGTAATACCAGCAGGAACCTCGAGAGTGGATGGAGATATTACGATTGCGATGCTAATTCGCAGACTTATTCCTGACCAGGCGTACACCTCACTGACGCAGGAAGTATTGGAGGGAATCACCTCTGATCCTATATTGACCAGTCATATGACAGTAGGTTTAATCAATATTCCATATACGGTGGTAGCGGGAGAGTTAGGCACGGGTCAGACGGCTTCGGATATTTTAGACAATAGCAGAGCTACCGTAAAGGAGCTGGCCTTAGCTCTCGAAGCTGACCGATCCCTACTTGACTCAAATCAAGTGCTTGTATTTACGAATCAGCAGACCCTTAAGAAAGAGGAGGTAAAACGACAGCTGGTCGAGAATAAGACGACGGAGTTCACCGATGCACTATCTAGATTTTTGCTTCAGGGCTTAAGAATTATGAATCCTTGGCCCGAACCACAGGATAGGAAAAGCTCCTTGCAGGAGGTTGCGGATAACATTGACACGTTGCCAATGTTCCAAGCAATGAAGCAACAAATTTCATTTGCTCCACAGAATCAGGACTGGGATCTATGGTGTCAGGGTGAACAAGAGGGTTGTGCATGGGTTGCTCAAGATATGGTTACCAGAGTATTTAGCCAGGCTGAGATCTTGCAAGTACTTCCGGATACTCAGTTTTCACTGATTCGTCAAGGTCCTACGCAGCTACCAAGCTTTATTACTGGAATGCCCTGTTATCCTGTAGGTAGCAAGCAAATGTGGAATATCTCGGGGGATCGCAATACCTACCGTATTAATTTGCTTCCGGCAAATATGTGCACAGAATTAGAAGCCATTGCCTTGGAGCCAAGTGGACAAAATGAGAGGGGCGAGAGCATCGTAACTCGTTGGTGCTCCTATATGCCCCTTGTGATCAGAAAGTCAGATAAGGATAATATTTATCCAATCTACGGAGCCAATGCACAGGATCGCTTGCTATTGCAACAGGCCAAGGATATGATGCCAAAATGCATCCATCTCATGTATCAGCCGTCGCAGGCCTCAGGGTTAGAGGAGATGCTGATCGAAGATAGCTGGGATACGGCATCAAGTATTTTGATGAAAACGAATCTTTCTCTAGAAACCAATATGAGACCCGTTGGAGATGCACTAGGGGCTGTGGAAGAAGTAGCCTATGAGTATTCGGCAACACTCTTACCCACAGAGTACACCGTATTCTTGAGATTATTGTGGGAGTGTAGTGTGGTCGGAGGTGGAGGATATTATCTAAAACTTCAAAACTCAGATCATACTGGCTTACCGGATACGATTTTTGATGACTCTGGAAATGGAATGATCTATCTATTAATCGAGTATGCAGCATATCCGGATAACAGGCGAGGCATCAACAGTGCAATTACGGAACAACCATGGAAGGATAAGCTTACCTACTATGAGCAGTATGATGCAAACCGGATCGACTATCAGACGGCATTCCCTCCGGGCTGTGTGGGAATTCGATTGGAGACTGAGAAGGAACCAGATGTCGTAGCTGCGAATTCGGATATCACAAAGCAACTATTCCATATTATCGGATATAAGGTTGAGGCTGGTCAGAGCTTCGATGAGAGCAATGATTCCCTTCCCTTAGTTCCGCAAAATTCAACCACGGAGGGCTTCTGGTCCTATACTCCAGTAATCCCTCTTTACCGATATGTCACAGGAGGAAGCGGTAAAGTATATGATGCAATCGGAAAAGACGCAACGGTTGGCTTTGAACTTCGTGATATTCTTGGCAACCGAGCGGAGGTGGAGAACTTCTCGTGTGACATCATACCAGCTTATAATGACTTTGTTATCGCCATAAGCGAATGGCCCTATCAGGGAATCTGCTATGAGGTTCTTGCACTTGAGACGGTTCCGACGCTTCGAATTACTTGCGCTCCGGACGACGTACCGCAATTAAGCGATGCATTAACAGACAAATTACGTGCCGCCTACTTGCAATTATCGCAGCAGGATATGGGCATCATCGTAAGTAGTTCCCTTTTCCCGGATGCAGATGTCACCTGCGATATTAAACAGTTTTGTGACTATCTGGACAGCCTTTTGAAATATACAACGCAGAGTGGAGAGAAGCCAAAGGCTCTTGTCGTCGATATACCGATTATCTCGAACGGGGCAACGACGCCTGATTTACCCAAGAAAGTATTTCTCCTAACCACAGAAATCACAATTATGCGACTGAAATTCGAGTCGAATGTGGACAAGGCAAAGTTGGCAATGGCAAGCATTGGCCCCAAGAAGGATGACACGGATGCGTTCGTCAGTAACCTAGAGGCAGCACTGCCTCAGTTGCGGGTTGCGCAGGGAGACGGTAAGGATCAGAGCCTCTATGGAATCACTTTTGGAACAGATGGAGCGATTCAGAGCATATTGGTTAAACCGTATGACGTGGTTGTCGATGACCAGACAACGCTAGCAGTACCCGAATTTTATGCAATGAGACCGCTTTGTAATCAATGGATTAGCCGTTCCTGCCAAGTGAAATCGCTAACTGAGGAAGGAACCCTATCTACAGATTGGATTGAGAAGGTCTATTCCAATATTGACATGGAACTTTGGGCGAATCGGTTCCTTGCTGATATCGAGAAGGCACTATTACTCTCAGGTTCCCATATGCAAGAGGAGGGGGTTCGAAAACTATTTGATGCACTGGCTGTGGTCAAAGGCTCTTTGGCTAATGGTATCAAGGAGCAGTTAATACCACTGAGAGCGGGAGCTACGCAAGCCTATCATTCGGTGAAAGAAAAGCTTAAGGACAAGCTGCTTCGGTCACTCTGTGACGGATATCAGATTGATCTTGCAGCCGCATATGAAATGCAGGTCGTATCAACAATTCCCTGTCGCCTTACGGTGCATGCCACCTTTGAAGATGATCCTCAACATCCGAAGACTATAAACAAACCAGAGGCAATTCTGCAGCCAGGTAAGTTAGAAACGAACCAACAAGATTGCTATGTGATGTTCGTCAATGCAAGTACCGATTGGCAGGCTGGGGTGAATCCGGATATAGCGGCATCCTTACTTGAACTGGAATACGATATCGAGGATCAAGAAGGGGGATATCAAAGCTCGAAATGGTTGAGCTTTGTTCACCCGATTGATAAAAAGGGAGTGAATAATTCCGTTAGTGTAAATATCGCCTCACAGCTGGATTTCCCCAATCTGTTGAAACGCTGCCCCTTATCACCGGAGGTTACAAGTCAGGCGTGTGTGATAGCGGACAAGCAATCGGAACCGGAGGATATGCTCTATTGGAATTATACCCTGGATTGTGGCTATCAGGCATATGAACAGGATACCTTGTTCGTTACGCTTACCTTCAATTGCATGGAGAATAATCTGTTAATGGATAGTCAACCAGATCTTTTTGATCTATTTGCGCAATACGATATGATTAGAGACAAGCTCTTCGATATCCTGGAGGGCGGTGAAGGCGCAAGCTTTCTATCTGTCTATACGGTATTTACTGAGTTGGCAGATGACATTAGTAAGGCATGGTCCGCCTGGTTGACGAAGTCTTCCAATCAGTTAAAGGCACGGATGACCGAGAGGACCTACAAATGTCAGATCACGATGAGAAGAGAAGAAGGCCAAAGTCCTACCTATCAGCTGGTTCCACTCAATGGTACCGAGCAGGTATTGCGTAATCTAGGCGCTGCTAATCCGGTGGTTACAACACTATCCTTTGATGATCCTAAGCTGGTGATTCAATTTATGGTGGAAGATCTGCTGATCTATCGTTGCCATGAAGTAACACCATTTCTCCAAATTGTCAGGAATCAGGATTTACTCCCCTGGCCAATCAACGAGAAATTCATCTATCGAACGGCGATCATATCGAAGGATTCGCTGAAGGCTTCCGGCGTCCTCTATCAAGAAATCCCCTTTGGTAGTGGAGTGCTAAAGGAATTGAGCGACTATCAAAGCATGGTCAATACACTATGGAATGTGCTAGAAATCAGTGGGACTGACTTGACGATGGATATTCACGTAACCTATGAATACAGCTTGATCACAGAAATGAAAACTCCGACAGTGCGAATTCCAGTAACCTTATGTCTAGGAATCACAACAGATCCGAAGGAGATTAACAGTATCGCGAACAATTTATATGAATGGTATAACGAGATAATGGCAAAGCAGGAAAATGCATCCTATGTATTCGATGTAACGATTTACTCGGAGAATAACTCAAGGTTGCTGTTACATTTTACGCAATTGTCCTATTTGATTCAGTAGTGTAGTAATTTGGAAATGAAGGTATCACACCACATACTTGTCGCCATACTTTTGCTACCAGATGCATCGAGAATGGTATGCCTCCTCAGGTGTTAAAAACAATTTTAAGACACAGTAAACTATCAATGACCATGGATATACAGCCATGTTTTTCCAAATACAAAGGCAACAGAATTTCAGAGAATCACAAATTTATTTTAACAAGATACCACCCTGATTTTGAGGGTGGTATCTCACTTAAAATCATCAACTGGTGTAAAGCTGGTGTCAAAAGCAATTATTATAGGTAAAAACTCAAACAAGAAGAATGGTATTAAATCTATAAAAGCACGATAAAATAAGGAAAAGCAAACAACCCACTACGCCTTTGCAGTGGGTTGTTGCTAAAAAGGGGAGGATAAGTATTTAACTTCTCTTTCGTAATCATAATTGGAGGGGGAGTCCAATTATGAAAGAGCATACGCATTTACATCCTTTTAACGGAACCTCGTTCCTTATTAGGATATTACTATTATGATACACATTTACAAGATTTATACATTAAAAATAAAAAATATTTCTTATTGGAAATTTATATTTAGTCATGGTATAATCGTTAACGAAAGATTGTGAAGAAAATATCTTCGCAATTCGCAAATGGAAGATTCGGTCTCCGGGCTTTTTGCTGTCGCAAGTCGGAAGCAGGAAGGCATATATGATAATTAAGTACAAGGAAGGATGAAAACCATGAGTTTATTACAAGAGTGGAGAGATTATGCCTATGCCAATGACATGAATAATCGCTCCGGACAATTATTCTGGGCCAATTATTTTAATATTGAGAAGGAAATCTATAAGGTTTTGCTTGCGGATGCGGATAAAGTATGGGAAGGAAGCGTAGCTTCCCTGGCAGAGGAGTTTCATACGGAGTTAAAATTCTTTGTTGGATTTTTGGACGGAATTAATGACAGCCTGGTAGAGCCAAATCCCATTGAAGAGATGGATGAGAATACCAAGGTTAGCTTGACCTTCGATAAGGAAAAGCTGTATTACAATATGGTTGGAGCACATGCTGAATGGCTTTACGAGATGGAAGAGTGGGATTCCCTTCTTACGGAGGAGCGCAGAAAAGAACTATATCGTGAGCAGAAGCAATCCGGCACTGTTGTGAAGGATAAGAAGATCGGAAGAAATGATCCCTGTCCCTGCGGAAGCGGTAAGAAGTACAAGAAATGCTGCGGAGCTAACGTATAGTATAAGTTATCGGAAGCTGCCTTTTATATTTTAGATAAAAGGCACTGTTCTTGCGCTGTGCATAATGGGTAGATGCTACCCTGCTCTCGATTATCAGAACAGGATGTTATTCCGATAATATACGGGTGTTACAAGCACTGGACTTAAATACTCCCCTTACATTAGAACTATCGTAAGGAGGGGAATTTGTATCGCTTGTAGCACCCGTATGGTTTTTGTGGGATTATTGTATTTAGATCGGGAAAATTTATTGGTTCTCCTGTTTGTAAATCAAATACTTTGCATAATTCTTAATGTCAGTCACACTCTCAGGAGACAATTGTTGGTACAAATCAAATAATTCTACAATATCCTTGTCCAATACTTCACCGCCTACGGGTAGATAAGAGTCAGTAACCCCCAGCAGATAATCACAGGATACGTCAAAATATTTTGACAGGACGATTAACTTATCGAAGGACGGCTCATTTCTCTCAGATTCATAATTTGAAATAGCAGTAGGTTTCAATCCGAGAATTTCAGCCAATTCACCCTGCGTTAGTTTATATTTCTGTCTTAATTGTTTGAGACGTACGTTAAAATTCATTAGACTATCCTCCTGTATTAGAACCATGTGATTTGCGTATATTTTTCTGAAATAATTATATATCTAGAAAAATATCGATGTCAACTACAATACGGAAGATTGTATATATTATTTGTATGATTCACTCTATAATTTGGAAAATATATAGTAAAAAAATATCATATACTTACAAATTTCACTATTTTTTGAAGATATTAAAGAGGATGGAGAAATGCAATGAAACACTTATTGCGGAAATACATGGTCAAGTATAAGCTTATTGTGGGGAGTGCCCGGGGGATTATACTTTTCTTTGACAGGGAAGGCAAGATTACCGATTATAATGCAATATCCGCAAAGGAATTGGGTTATTACCAGGAGATAGAGCATATAAGAATACAGGATATCTTTAAGAATACCTTCCTGCTTGAGAACCGCAGCCTTAAGATTCTGAATTGCCTTGACCAGCCGGGGGAAACGATTGCATACAGGAAAAATCAGACCTGTTTCCCGGTTCAGCTTAGGGTATCCGTATATGAAAAAGGGAAGCATTATGTTGGCCTGTGCATTGCCAAGGATCAGACAGAAGTGAAGGAGCAGTATCAGAAGCTGGAGCAAATGAAGGCTGATATTAGCTCCTTGAACGATAATCGTAATAGGATTGTTGCCAATGTTACACATGAGCTGAGGACACCGGTCAACGGTATCCTTGGATTGAGCAATAATTTGCTGGATACCCAGCTTACCCCCGCTCAGATTGAAACAGTTCACCTGATAAAGCGCTGCTGCAATAATATGGATTCTATTATCAATGATTTATTGGACTATGCCAAGCTTGCGAATGAGAAAATGGAGCTTGAGCAGAGAGAATTCTGCTTCCGGGATTTTATCAATACCGTTCTGGACTTTAACAGGCCGAGAATGAACGATAAGGGACTAAAGCTATTGTTTTCCGTCGCAGATGATATTCCGGAGCGGGTAACCGGTGATGAATATCGCTTAACTCAGATATTGAACAATCTGATCTCTAATTCGGTGAAGTTTACTGCAGCAGGGTATATTATGCTGGAGGTAGCGAAGCTTTCCCATACGGATCACTATGTGGAATTGTTTTTCATGGTGATTGATACCGGGATAGGGATCAGTCTGGAGGAGAAAGACAAGCTGTTTCAGAGCTTTTCCCAGGTGGATGGCTCTATTACAAGGAGATTCGGCGGTACCGGCTTGGGGCTCGCCATCAGTAAGAAGCTGATTGAAGCTATGGGAGGCTCCATTGATGTTGACAGCGAGAAAGGGAAGGGTAGCACCTTCTCCTTCTCAGTATGCTTGGGTCTGACGGATAGTGATCAGAATACAATTTACCATAAGCGTGATGCACTAATAAAAGATGATATAAATTATTACAGATGTCTTGTTGATACCAATACTGTTGGAGATGGAATGCATGAAATCACAAATATGGAATATATTGACCGATTGCTGAAGGAGGCCGGCAGTGCCAGGGAAAAGGTTCCGAAAGCATTAACTAAGCAGGAATTGTTTAAAAGTATTTCCTTTGCACTTGAGAAGCTTTCCATCTGCATTGATATGGAAAGTTGGGATAAGGCCGAAGAGTTGGCATATTTTATCCGTAAGCAGCTCCCGCCGGAACTGGGAGACATCACTAAGATTGTGTTTCGTTTGCTGCTGGCGGTCAGGAAGGAAAATTACGATGTTTCGGTAGCAATGATGAATGAACTAAAGACCTTTATGAATGAAGGGTAATGTGCTGCATGGGGCGGCGGAATGGAGATAATTATGGATCAGATGTCGATTTCCCCACCGAATATATTAGTAGTGGATGATGTAAATGCAAATCTGGCAGTTTTGACAGAGATGATTCGCAAGGCGGGATATGTTGCCAGGCCGGTGACCAGTGCGAGACAGGCAGTGAGTGCGATTGAAGCACTGTTACCCAATCTGATCCTTCTGGATATCTCAATGCCTGACATAGACGGCTTTGTATTCTGCTCCATGCTTAAGAAAAATGCGAACACCAGAGATATTCCGGTTATATTTATCACAGCGCTGAACTCAACGGAAGACAAAATCAAAGGCTTTCAATTAGGAGCGGTCGATTACATTTCCAAGCCCTTCGAAGTAGAGGAAGTGACGGTGCGAATTAATACGCATCTGAAGATGTATAAAATGCAGCAGGAGCTGGAAGTATATAATAAGAAGCTGTACAAGATTATTAATGATCAGATAAGAAAGATTTATGAGGGTCAGAAGAACGTGGCTGAGGCGCTGGCCAAGCTCTGTATCGGAGGCAGCCGCAAGGAAGAAGCCCATATGGAGAGAATCGGAAGCAATAGCAGAATATTGGCTATCAGCCTTCAGCTCTCGCCAAAGTTCAAGGAACAGATAACGAACAGCTTTATTGATGTGATAGAGAAGGCGGCCATGCTTCACGACATTGGCATGCTTTTAATTGATAACGGGATATCGCAGAAAGCGGAACAAGGAATGCAGGAAGAGGAGGTATTTCGTTCCCATGCTGTAAAAGGAGCACAGACTCTGGAAGAGATATTGAAGTTAAATCCCAGCAATGAATTTATCCGGATGGCGGCGGAGATAGCATATTATCATCATGAAAGATGGGACGGAGAAGGATATCCGACAGGAAAAGCTAGTAAGGACATACCGATTTGTGCCAGAATTGTATCCATTGTGGATGCTTATGATACACTTATGCGTGCAGAAATACCGGATGCCTCCTGTGTTCAGGAAGAGATTCTGAATAAAATCAATCAGGGAGCAGGAACCTTATATGATCCGGATATGGTTATTGTGTTTCGCAAAATACAGAATCAATTGAAGAAATAGGGCCTGAAAGTGAATCTACGATATTGCGATGAAAGTGATTGAAGTGGGATATCGGATACTATACAGGTTAAGTACGATAGAAAAGCAGGTAAATTATGTTGAATAAAAGGGATATGTATATTGATTATAAGCGCTCCTATAAAAGGCGCGGAAGACGAAGGCGTAAATTACCTTTCATAATTTTACTTCTTCTGCTGGCAGTTAGTATCGGATGCGGTGCTTATTATATGATAAAAATCCGGATTGATGCAAGGAATAAGGTTACGGATTCCAAAGGGATGGTGCCTGGAGAGTTGTCGGAGGAGCGGATAGAACAGGGGCAATCAACTGCAGCGGATAGCAGCAGCCGTTATACACAGACAGATACGGGACAAAATGCGAAGGATCCGACAGCTTCTGCCACAGTAACACCGGAGCAGACAGCGCTCCCGGTACAGCCTGCGGTAGAGGCAATGGGTAACAAAATTCCGGTGGCAGCAAAGGGGATCTATGTCACCTCCGCCGCAGCCGGTTCCAAAATGCTCGATTCCCTGATTACAATTGCTGATACCACAGAGATCAATGCCCTTGTAATTGATATCAAGGACGATCATGGCAGAATTACCTACCAGATGGATAATGCACTTGCCAAGGAGATAGGTGCTACAACAAAAACGATCAAGGATATGGAGGCATTTATCCGGAAGCTGAAGGAGAAGAACCTCTATCTGATAGCCAGAATTGTTGCGTTTAAGGACCCGTATCTTGCTAAAAACAGGAAGGATCTGGCGATCAAGAACAAGGATGGATCCATTTATAAGGATAATAACGGTGAAAGGTGGGTAAATCCTTACAACCGCAAGGTATGGGAGTATTTGATTGAAGTGGCTTCCGAGGCTGCCGCCGCTGGCTTTGATGAGATACAGTTTGATTATATCCGATTTTCCACCGGTAATGGCATTGCTGAGGCAGATTTCGGCAAAGAGGCAAGAGATAAGAGCAAGGAAGAAGTTATAACTGAATTTACCAAATATGCATATGAAAGTCTGAAGCCCCTTGGGGTCTATGTATCAGCCGATGTCTACGGAACCATCATCAGCAGCAGTACCGATGCAGGACTTGTCGGGCAGAACTATGCCGAAATGGCCAAGTATCTGGATTATATATGCCCGATGATATATCCGTCCCATTTCGGAGAAGGAAATTACGGAATTGAATATCCGGACCTGGAACCGAATAATATCATACGCAAGGTTTTAACCGCATCCAGGGAGAAGCTGGAGGCGCTCCCGGAGGATCAGCATAGGGCGGTGGTCCGCCCCTGGCTTCAGGATTTTACTGCTACCTGGATCAGCAACTATATGGAATACGGAGGGGATGAGTTAAGGGAGCAGGTAAATGGGGTGTACGCCGCCGGCTATAAAGAATGGCTGCTCTGGAACGCTGCTTGTGATTATTCGGTGGAAGGATTGCTTGCAGATTAGAAAACCTGTCTGAAGCATTGGTATAAATTGCAGACAAAGATAATATACATCTAGTATAAATGACCTGGAGGTGTCCTATGGATAAGGCAATCCGTCAAAATACAAAGATGTTTGCAGTGCTGAAGGGACTTTTTTTTTCCTATATCATAACGGCATTCTTATTGCTGCTCATATCCTTACTTATGCTGAAGCTGGACCTGTCAAGTATGGTAATCAGCGGAGGAATCATTTTAGCTTACATTTTATCTAATTTTATTGGAGGCTTTTTTGTAGGAAAGAAAGCGGAACAAAAGAAGTTCTTATGGGGCTTGGTTCTGGGCGTATTCTATTTTATTATTCTTATGATCGTATCCATGGCAATGAACCATGCCGGAGCACTGCCGCTGGGAAATCTGCTGACTGCATTCTTAATCTGCGGATTGAGCGGAATGGTAGGCGGGATGGTCAGTTAAATGTTAAAAAAGCATCAGATTTGATAATGAATGAAGAGGCTGCGCTGATAGGATGGCTGCCTCTTTTTTTGAATATCAACGGTATTGCATGAAGGAAGGACATCCTGAGTACATGTTCTCAAGCAAGCTTACAGTCTGTTGATGTTATATTATAATATGGGACAAATTGATAGGTATCACAACAAGGAATTGGAAAAAGGATTGATATTTCATATTGAATTGATTATACTATAGTTGGATTCGCGGGCGAAGGCAGACCCGCAGAAAGTGTCGGATTTGTCAGAGAGGAAAGGGTTTGGGATAATATGAAGCGAATAATGATCACCGGAGCTTCAGGGCAGTTGGGACTTGCACTCTACCGGTTGCTGAAGGATCAGGCTCAATACGAGCTTTTACGGACAGATAGCAGTGGGAGTGAGAAGGAAGCTGTTCAGGTGCTGGATGTTACGGATGAGACGGGAGTAGAGCATTACATCGATAAAAACAAGCCGGACATTATTATTAACTGTGCCGCCTTTACTGCAGTTGATTTATGTGAAAGCGAGGAAGATAAGGCATACC
>JAEZFH010000237.1 GCA_023437885.1 Bacillota bacterium
GTCCGGCTCCGTGAATCAGACTGTAAATGGAAATTGAAAAATTCAGTGCCGCCAAGCCGGTAGCACCCAGAGCTTTGGATATAAAAAAAGTGTCTGCCAGTATATAGCAGGAGAGTCCTATCATTCCCAGAATGTTAAGGCTCACATATTTGGCGAAGCTTCTTAAAACAGATTGTTCCATCCCTTTTCCCCTTTCAACATAAAAAAGGTGTTCTCGAAACTATTCCTTCTACGACCTAATGGAATAGTTCAGAACACCTTGAAATTCTTTACCCGGTGGCAAAGCTCAGGTTTAATTATATATAGCACAAAGCAAATGTAATCATAATATAGTTTCAGCCGGATGTCAACCTATATCATCCGAACCAATCCACCTCTATGCTTACCTACTCTATGCTTCTCTATGCTTCTCCATCCCTCTTTGCATAGCCCTATACACCGCTGTAAGCTGAGAAGCCCCCGTCAATCGGGAGTACGATTCCATTGACAAAGCTGGAGGCATCTTCCTTCGCCAGGAAAAGCAGGGCTCCAATCAGCTCCTCCGGTTCTCCGAAGCGGCCCATGGGCGTACTGTTTAATATCATGTGGGAGCGCTCGGTAAGGCTTCCGTCCGTATTCTTTAGCAGTGCTTCATTCTGTTTGGTCAGCAGGAAACCGGGGGCGATGGCATTGACCCGGATCCCCACCTTGGAGAAATGCACTGCCAGCCATTGGGTGAAGTTGGAGACCGCAGCCTTTGCTCCGGAATAGGCCGGGATTTTGGTTAAGGGGGTGAAGGCATTCATGGAAGAGATATTAATAATATTGCAGCCCTTTCTTCCCACCATATCCTTGGAAAATTCCTGACAGGGCAGCAGGGTTCCGAGGAAGTTCAGATCGAAGACAAAGCGGATTCCCTGCTCATCCAGGTCAAAAAAGGTTACCATGTCCTTATTTTCGGAGATCAGGTCCTCTTCATACAGATATTCCTTTGATGTGGTTCCCTTGGGATTGTTGCCTCCGGCTCCGTTCACCAGAATATCGCAGGGACCGTACTGCTTAAGAATCAGTTCATGAGCCTTCTTAAGGCTATCCTTATTCAGAACATCCGCTTCGATTCCCAGAACCAGCTTTCCTTCCTTACTCAGTTGCTCTGCTTTTTTCTTTGCTGCCTCTAAGCTGCGGTCAAGAATTGCAACCTTCGCTCCGCACTCCGCAAAGGCCTCCGCCCAATAGCCGCCGAGAATTCCTGCTCCTCCGGTAATTACGATTACCTTATCCTTTAAATCAACCTGAAAGGGTATTTTCATTCTGTTTCTCTCCTATCTCTCATTTTGAAGCAATCCATATATTTTTATTCTATTAACCTAGTGCTGCCTTGCGTAAGTTTCGCTTAATATCGGGTGCTGAATTAAGTGAACCTTGCGTAAGGCAGCATTAGATATCGGGCCTCATTACCGGGTCTTCTCAAGGGTCTCCCAGATACCGGTGAGATACATGGCTCCCAGAGCACGGTCATATAAGCCATACCCTGGCCTTCCCTGCTCTCCCCAGATCATTCTTCCATGATCAGGGCGCACATAGCCGTCAAAGCCGTTCTTATGCAGAACCTTCATAATCTCCACCATATCCATGGAACCGCAGGGGGAATAGTGTGCACTTTCTTCAAAGCTGCCATCCTCTAAAAGCTTTACATTGCGCATATGCATGAAATGGATTCTTCCCTGGGCACTGTACTTATCCACCATGGACACGATGTTATTGAAATGAGCCGAGCCAAGGGAGCCTGTACAGAAGGTAAGGCCGTTGTATTTGTTATCCACCAGCTTTAAGAAGCGGTCCAGATTTTCTTCCTTCGTGATAATCCGGGGGAGACCGAAGATGCTGTAGGGCGGATCATCCGGATGAATCGCCATCTTTACATCACATTCCTCGGCTACGGGGATGATCTGCTGCAGGAAATACTCCAGGTTTGCCCATAATTTTTCCTCGTCCACACTCTTATACTGGGAGAACAGCTGAGCCAGCCCCTCCTTCGTGTAGCTGGAATCCCAGCCCGGGAGAGAAAGCTCACCGGTCAGCGGGTCCATTTTCTCCAATTGCTCCTTATAATAGACCAATGCCGTTGAACCATCCTCCAATACCTTATCCAGCTGAGTTCTGGTCCAATCGAATACGGGCATAAAGTTATAGCAGATCACCTTAATTCCTGCCTTCGCCAGTCTGCGGATATTTTCCTTATAGTTCTCAATGTACCTCTCTCTGGCCGGAAGTCCCAGCTTAATATCCTCATGCACCGGAACACTTTCGATCACTTCAAAATGCAAGCCGGCTTTTTCCACCGCCTGCTTTAATTTCAGGATGCTTTCGTTGCTCCATACCTCGCCCACCGGCACATCATATACTGCTGTTACTATACTGTGCATACTCGGAATCTGCCGGATATATTCCAGCTTCACTGCGTCCTCTTCTCCATACCAACGAAATGAAAATTTCATATCACAATAACCTCCATCTGCCGCTTCAGCGGCATTATCTTATATTAAATTCAGATATTGCTTAATATTTCTATAGCAGATACCCTCTACCAGCTCCGTAAGAATCTTCTCATCCTTCTCATACTCTCCCTCATCCACCAGGGAACCGATATAGCTGCACAGGATTCTTCTGAAATAATCATGTCTTGCATAGGACAAAAAGCTTCTGGAATCCGTCAGCATACCAATAAAATAGGCCAGCATTCCCTGGCTTGAGATAGCCTTCAGGTGTTCTGTCATCCCCTCCTTGTGGTCCAGGAACCACCAGGCAGCGCCTAGCTGAAGCTTTCCAGGAACCTGGTCCTCACTAAAGCAGTGAGGCAGTGCAGAGAGAACAATATTATCCTTGGGATTTAGATTATACAGGACAGTCTTCGGCAGGGCCTGCTCCCTGTTCATATCGTTGAGAAGCTTTGAAAGGTGGGGTGCCACGGCAAAATCATTCATAATATCATAGCCCGTGTCAGCCCCCAGCCTCTCCTGCATCACCTCATTATTATTTCTCATGGCACCGATATGAAGCTGCATCACCCAGCCCCGGCAATGGTAATCCCTGGCCAGAAGCTTCAAGGTATGGTTCCTAAATCGCTGCGCTTCCTCCTCCGTTACTTTGGAGCCGCTGCATCTCTTATGAAAGATCAGTGCAATCTCATGCTCTTCGGTGGGAGCGTAACAAAGGCTTTCCAGCGAGTGATCCGAAAGTACGGCGCCATTCTCATGGAAATAATCGATTCTTGCCCTCAATGCGGCAATCAGATCGCCATAGGAGTTGATCTTGGTATTGCTGCTCTCGGACAGCAGCCGGAGATACTCAATATAATCCGCCTTCTGCAGATTCAACGCCCTGTCCGGGCGGAAGGTGGGAAGCACCTGAAAATCATAGTTCTTTTCAGCAATTCCCTGGTGATACATTAAATCATCTGCGGGATCATCCGTGGTGCAGATCAGCTTTACCTCTGAATTGCGAATAAGCTTTACCGGAGACAACCTCTCCCCGCTTATTTTCCGATTGCAATAATCATAAATTTCTCCGGCATTCTTCTCCTTCAAAGGCTCCTGCACACCGAAGAACTGTCTTAGCTCCAGGTTCGTCCAATGATAAAGAGGACTTCCGATCAATCTCTCGCAGATTTTCGCCCACAGCCGGAATTTTTCAAAGTCATCCCCGTCACCTGTAATGAAGCGCTCCGGTACTCCTGCATAGCGCATTGCTCTCCATTTATAGTGATCACCGGCAAGAAATATCTTCGAGATATTGCTAAACACCTTATCCTCATAGATTTCCTTCGGGGAAAGATGACAGTGAAAATCATAAATGGGAGCATTTTTTGCAATCCCATGGTAAAGCCAGCCGGAAGTCTCTCCCTTTAACATAAAGTTATCGTCAAACATAATCATCCTCCATTCTGGGTCTCATCCCAAAAATGCCGCTATTTTCAGCATCTTCCTGCTTTGCTGCCATATCGAGCTGAACGAATCATTATTATAAAGATAGTGGTATCTTCCCATTCCTTTTCTTACTGTAATTATAGCTGGACAGCAACTCCAATCCTATGCTATTCTTGCTTATAGACTTGCAAATATTGCTTATTTTTAAAAGGAGGAAATATGAAACAGAAAACGCATGAGTATCTGACCAGACAGTATATGCTGTCCAGCGATTATGAGGTGTTTCACTATTTCAATACGGATCTGGCCGGTGTGAGTCTCCACCATCATGACTTCTATGAGTGCTATCTCTTCCTGTCCGGGGATGTTACTTATCTGATTGAAGGTAAATCCTATCAGCTTAAGCCCGGAGATATTATTCTGATCAATTCCAGGGAACTGCACCAGGCATACATCAACTCCAAGGAAACCGCCTATGAGAGGTTCGTGCTTTGGATCAACCCTGCCTTTCTGCGCCTTTTGTCAACCGAAGCCACCGACCTGACCCAATGCTTCGAGAGACCCGGAAGAAAGAATGTGCTGAGAGTAGATGCGGAATGGCAGCAAAGTATCCGGATGCTAATGAATAAGCTGATATTTTTAGAGAATTTTCAGGGAACCGGCGAGGACCTCTTATACCGTGCATATATTACCGAGTTAATGGTATATCTGAGTAATCTCACCTTCAACGACCATGTCCGGTTCGATGTGGATGTGAAGAAGAGCAGCCGGATTGACCGCATCCTTGAATATATCAATTCCCATCTGGAGGAGGACATCACCATTGATGCGCTCTCTGAATATTCGTATTTAAGTAAATTCCATCTCTCCAGAGAATTCAAAAAGCATACCGGCACCACTCTCCACCGCTATATCCTGCAGAAGAAGCTGATTGCCGCCAAGGAATTTATTCTAAAGGATGTTCCTATTACACAGGTCTATGAGCAATGCGGCTTTGGAGATTATTCCAATTTCTTTCGCGCCTTTAAGAAGGAATATGGCATGACCCCCAGGCAGTTCTATGAGGCAATGAAGAAATAACCCGATTCTCCAACTCACATTTCCCTTTCTTGCTATTTCAAAATTCTTATATTATAATGAAAGCGTAGTGAACACGATCAAGCTTGCTTGAATCGTGCGAACGGAGCTGAAGATCATGAACACGTTTTATGTTCATGGTATAATGATAGCGAAGTGAGAAAATGCAAGCTTGCTTGCGAGTATGCGAGCGGAGGAAGATCATGAATATGTCTTTCATTCATGATTATAATAAAAGTGTAGTTGAACATGATACAAGCTTGCTCGCAAGCATACGATCGGAGCTGGAGATCATGAACGAAGTTCATGATCTAATAAAACCGTAATGGGAGTATATAAGCCTGCTCACAATCATAATAAGAAAGGATTTTCTATGGCCAATAAAAAGAAACCAATCAAAGAACCGGTAAAGCAATATATCGATTTATTTTATATGACGCCCAGAGAGGTATCCGCAGCGGATATCGCCGGGCTGCTGGGCAATTCCAGGGAATTAACCGTGGAATTATGGGCTGAGATGAATGTAATGGAGCTGCTCCTTCCCAATGGTAATTCCGTCGATCTGGAGGCAATAGAGATTGACTTCAGGAACTCCTCCGATGCCGCTTTTGTGAAAAACAGAGGCATTCAAACCATCTTTGCCGTAGCTGTGTGTGAGGAAGATCTTCCTCTGGCTGCCCCATATTTTGAACAGCTTGTGGCAGAATTCTCCGGCTTTGTCTGCGCTGACAGCGAGGATTTTACACCGGTTTATGCCGGCAGCTCGAAGAAATAGTCCTGTCCGCTCTGCCATAATTATTATCTCACACCCGTAAGGAGCATAAAGCTATGAACCATAAAACAGCAGCCCTCAAGGCTGCTTTTCCGCATACGATACCTGTACTCACCGGATATATCGTACTGGGCACCGCTTATGGCATATTAATGGACAGCAAGGGCTTCTCCCTATTTTGGATTATCCTTGCCAGTGTTTTTGTCTATGCCGGTTCCATGCAGTTTGTATCCGTCGCTCTCCTTGCTGCCGGCTTTGATCCTCTCGGTGCTTTTCTGATGACCATCGCCGTGAATGCAAGACATGTCTTCTATGGCATCTCCATGCTTCATCAATACCGGGGTACCGGCAAGATGAAGTCCTACCTCATCTTCTCCCTGACGGATGAAAGCTTTTCCATCCTGTGTTCCGCCAAGGCTCCAAAAGACGTGGAGGACCGGTGGTTCTATCTATTCATATCTCTGCTGAACCATATTTATTGGGTTACCGGCTCCATCCTGGGCGGTATTCTGGGAAGCCTCCTTAAGATCAATACCAAAGGAATTGATTTTGTATTGACAGCGCTCTTTGTCGTGATACTGATCAATCAATGGAAGCAGACGTCAAACCATCTGCCCGCCCTCATCGGTATTTTCAGTGCCATTGTGTGCCGGCTTCTGTTTGGCGCCTCTGACTTTATTATACCTTCGATGATATGCATCCTGCTATGTGTCACAATCCTTAAGAAACCGATGGAACGGGGGAAAAAGACATGAATTATACCACACCCCAGCTAATTATCTTTTTTGCCATTTTATCTCTGGGCACCTTATTGACAAGGGCGCTGCCCTTTCTCCTGTTCCCGGAGAACAAGCCTATTCCCAAATACATAAAATATCTGGCCGACATTCTTCCTTTTACCATCATAGGAATGCTTGTGGTGTACTGCCTGAAGGATATTTCCCTTTTTCGGTCTCCCTATGCTCTTCCCGAGGTCATCAGTATTCTGGTGATCGTACTGCTGCATCTATGGAAAAAGAACACCTTGCTCAGTATCGGCGGAGGTGCTCTTCTCTATATGTTTCTGATTCAATTCCTGTTTGCTTAGATGATTTCTTGAATGGAAATCTTCCGGGACTTGGATAGATCAATATACTCATTGCCGACTCTCACCACCGGTTTTGACAGAGCAAGGCGGTTTATCATAATAACCTCACCTTCCCGCCCGTCACTGAGCCGTACCATGTTATGCAGGTAGGATTCAACAATACGCTCCAGGAAGGTCATCAGATATCCCGGATCAAATTTCAAGAATCCGTCCTTCTCAAATTCCTCGATGACATCAAAGGGACAAATGGCATTGCGGTAGCGTCGGCTTGAGGTCATCGCATCATAGACATCGGCAATTGCGATAATCTTAGCATATTCATCGATCTGCTCCGCTACGAAGCCGTTCGGATAGCCGCTTCCGTCGCATCTCTCATGATGCATCAGAGCCGCATATTTTACCCGTATATCAACAGGAAAATCCTTTAACACCTGATATCCCTTCATGGAATGAGTCTTGATTATCTTGAATTCCTCCGGTGTCAGCTTGCCTGCTTTTGATATAATTTCCCTGGGTATGAGCATCTTGCCGATATCATGAAGCAGTCCGGCGATGGTCAGGGTACGGATCTCCTCCTCCGAAAGCTTCAGCCAATTGCCGAAAACATTACAAATCAGGGATACATTTAAGCCATGGACATAGGTCAAATCATCATAATTACGAATCCCGTGAAGCATCTCCAGAATATGGCTGCCGTTTCTTCCTTCCGTTAAGATACGCTCCGTCTC
This sequence comes from Bacillota bacterium, assembly GCA_023437885.1. GTDB lineage: Bacteria > Bacillota > Clostridia > Lachnospirales > Lachnospiraceae > Mobilitalea. Next base: position 7,570 of record JAEZFH010000237.1, read on the forward strand.
CGCCAGCAGCAAATTCACATCAAACTCTTCCCCTCCGCTCAGAATATGATTAAAGTTGTCTTCCACATTCTGAATGGAACCTACATAAGTACGGTTGAACTTCTTAAATTCCGGAGTGCTGCGAAGCATCTCGATATAAGATACCTCTTCCACCAGCTCAGCCTGCGCTATATTGCGGAATATTAAAAGACCAAAGATATTATAAAACCGCAGTCTGGTGATCATACGCTCATCCAATACCGTATTCTTTGGGATAATTAATTGATTATTTGTGGTATACACATCTGAGGCTACCTTCATACCGACCTCAGCCTGATCCGTTCTTATTCTTACCGCCTCCATAACATTTCCACCTTCCACATTCATTCGTACCCATAAACAATTTCCATCAAACAGTTATTCCTCTTGCCTATCCAGAGAGGGCAACTCCATCAGTACCGCCCGGCAGGGCGCTCCGTCGCATCCGCCCAGCTTTATCGGCGGCGCGAACAGGAAATAATCCCCGGGAGTAACCTCCTCAAGACAAATCCCCTCCAGCAATACCACTTCCCGGCCCAGAAGCTCAAGATGTACCGGCATAGGGGCTTGTTCCGGCCCCACACTCTGTGTTTCCACGCCGACCAGGAGTATACCGTACTTGTTAAACAACTCTGCCATCGAAAAGCTGATCTCAGTTTTTCCCTTAAGCAGCACTCTCTTTCGGCAGGCGTTTAGCTTCTTCGCCAATATCGCTTCCTCACAGCTCTCCAGCTCGATTACCGAGCAGGGTCCGATACAGCGTGCCAGCTCGATCTGCTCTACTGTTTTCCCGTCTTTATAGAAGTGGAAGGGCGCATCAACATGAGTTGCATTGTGTGCTCCCATGGACAGATTGGTCAGATTATAGACATCCCCATTTGCCATATCCGACACTCTGTCATAGGAGGGCACAAGGTCACCGGGATATACTCTCCCATGAAACAATTCCTGTGTAATATCATAAAACTTCATCATTTTTTATCCTTTTTTCCGCTGATGATCAATTTCCATCTTTGAGGATAAGGCCGACGGGGCAATGATCGCTGCCCATCGCCTCATGAAAGATTAAGCCGTCCTCAATCCGGTCCTTCAACCGCTCTGAAGCCAGGAAATAATCAATACGCCAACCGACATTCTTCTCCCTGGCCTTAAACATGTAGGACCACCAGGTGTAGGCATCTACGGCCTCGGGATATTTATAGCGGAAGGTATCAATAAAACCGCTCTCCAACAGCTTTGTCATCTTATTCCTTTCGTCGATGGTAAAGCCCGCATTCTTGGTATTCGATTTGGGATTTTTCAAGTCTATTTCCTTATGGGCCACATTTAAATCCCCGCATACCACCACCGGCTTCTTCTGATCCAGATTAAGAAGGAACTCTCTGAAATCCTCCTCCCATTCCATACGATAATCCAATCTTGCCAGCTCTCTCTGGGAATTGGGAGTGTATACGGTAACCAGATAGAAATCCTCATATTCCGCAGTAATAATTCTGCCCTCGCTGTCATGCTTTTCAATCCCCATATCAAAGGTTACGCTGATGGGCTCCTTCTTTGAAAAGAGAGCGGTTCCTGAGTATCCTTTCTTTACAGCCGAGTTAAAATACTGATGATAACCGTCAAAAGCAACCTCTACCTGCTCCGGCTGCAGTTTTGTCTCCTGCAGGCAGAATACATCTGCATCCGTCTGATTAAAAAATTCTTCAAAGCCTTTTCCAAGGCAAGCGCGCAATCCATTCACATTCCATGATACCAGCTTCATATTCTTTCGTTCCTTTCTGATCAATTATTCTACCAGCGATTCCTTATCTGTTACATATCGATAATTATATCATAAACCTCAGCTACCGTGAGTGCCAGCCGGGTAGCTCCGGCCTGCTCCAACTCCTGTCTGCTTCCATAGCCGAACAGCACTCCAAGGGATGCAATTCCAACCTTCCTGGCACCGATAATATCATGCTCCCGGTCTCCCACCATAACCACCTCGGATAAGTCCTGAATTCGGTTCTTTTCCAAAGCATAACGGATGACATCCTCCTTGCTGATACGGCTGCTATCCAGGGTAGCTCCGCAGATATCATCAAAGTACTGGTCCAGATGAAAGTATTCCAGTATTCTTTTTGCAAAAACCTCCGGCTTGGAGGTGGCGGTAATAAGCCTTTTACCCTCTGCCTGCAGCTTCCTCAAAAGCTCGTCCATTCCTTCAAATACTTCATTCTCATAAATACCGGTATCCTTAAAGTACTCCCGGTATTTCTCCACCAATTCCTCTGCCTCTCTCTCGCTAAAACCGTAAAATTCCATGAAGGAGGTCTTCAGCGGCGGGCCGATGTGCCGGCAAAGGCTATCCAAATCCTCGATGAGAATTCCCTTTGACTTTAAGGCATATTGAACCGACTTCGTTATTCCGATTTTAGGATCTGTGATTGTCCCATCCAGATCCAACAATATATATTTCATTATTTCCTCCATGATGCCGCTTTAATGCAGTCCCGGCTTTCTTACCTGTTTGATATTCTTTTCCACCTGTTTTCGCGGGAGCATTACCTGATGTCCGCAGCCCAGGCATTTCAGACGAAAATCCATTCCCACCCGGAGGATCTCCCATTCAAAGCTGCCGCAGGGATGCTGTTTTTTTAGTTTTACAATTTCTCCGACATTCAAATCCATATCACACCTTAGCCTTTCCATCACCAAAGGAAGCGCATTCCTGCTCATTCCGCTTCAGCAGATCATGAATAAAATAGCACCTTCATGATCTTTTGCTCCCATGCCCGCAAGCCAGCTTGTGGGATATTAACGCTATCCTTTTAGTATATCATGAACTTCGTTCATGATCTCCAGCTCCGATCGCATGCTTGCGAGCAAGCTCGCCTCATGCTCACTACGCTTTCAGTATATCATATTACATGTATTAAGAAAAACAAAATTTTTCTTGCATTTTACAGCTATATGGTGTAGTATGTGATTATACATTACATGGTTTTAATTACTACATATTGCATTACAAAAACCACGTGATGTATTATCTACAAAAAAGTTGCCCATACTAATACAGGAATTAATTATAAGGAGCTGATTTTATGACAGTTAAGAAAGTAAAGGCAAAAGATCCCGGAAGTGCAATTACCCATCTGATCGGGACCCTGATGGCAGTCTTTGCGGCCACCCCTCTTCTCATTAAAGCGGCACACCAGCCCACCGGTATCCACCTTCTGTCGCTGGGTGTGTTTATACTCAGCATGATTTTATTATATGTCGCAAGCACAGTGTATCATACCTTTGGAAAGACGGCGAAGGTCCACCTCAGGCTAAAAAAATTTGACCACATGATGATCTATGTCCTGATTGCCGGAACCTATACGCCAATCTGTCTCATTGCTCTGGGAGGACGCACCGGTTTGATCATGCTTGTACTGGTCTGGAGTCTTGCTCTCATCGGTATCATTGTAACCGGCTTCTGGGTTCATTGCCCCAAGTGGTTTTCCTCCGTGGTTTATATTGCTATGGGTTGGACCTGCGTACTTGCTTTTACCCAAATCATCAATTCCTTATCGACAGCCGCTTTTGTATGGCTGCTGGCAGGCGGTATCATTTATACTCTCGGCGGAATTATCTATGCTCTAAAGCTGCCGATTTTCAACAACAGGCATAAGTACTTCGGCTCCCATGAAATCTTCCATCTCTTCGTTATGGGCGGCAGTGTCTGTCATTTCATCCTGATGTACAATTATATTGCTGTCATGCCGTAGTATTAACACCATGCCGGTGACAATAAAAACAATCAGGCTGCCTGCTGTATTCCCTTCCGGTTATCAATCATACCATGAACAGGAAGGGAATGCAGCAGGCAGCCTTTGTCATATCTATGTTAAGCAGCCGAATTTACAGGTAAGTTATCAGGACAGCAACAATTCACGCTCTTGATGAGGTATAAGGGATTCGGTTGCGAATTCTCAAAGATATGTACCCTATCCCACATCACTGTCTTATATAAATTATTATCGAGTGTACCGGTACGTAATTGACTGATATCAAATTGTAGGTACACTTTTCCCTATGCGTGATCATCTTCACCTCTTCTATTCTTTATGCTGTACCGCGCACCCATATTATATCATGAACATAAGACGTGTTCATGATCTTGTCGCTCCAATCGGAATTCGCAAGCAAGCTTGCAATTCCTCATTCCGCTTTCATTATATCATGAATGTAAGACACATTCATGATCTTCGCTCCGATCGCACACTCGCAAGCAAGCCTGTAGCATGCTCACTACGCTTTCTTTATATCATGAACCTATACCGTGTTCCTGATCTTGTTGCTACAATCGCATGTTTGCGAGCAAGCTCGCATCATGCTAACTATACTTTTAATATATTATACTCCCCAAAGCGTTGATTTGTGACTAAAAAAGAGAGTATTATCAGCTCTCCCGTCAACACGATCCGCTGATAATACTCTCTCCATATTTATATGAATGCGATCATACTCTTCTTTATTTACAGCCTCTTCAGCAGTTCTTCCCTCTGAGCCTCAAATCCGGGCTTTCCCAGAAGCGCAAACATATTCTTCTTATAGCTTTCCACACCCGGCTGGTCAAAAGGATTAACCCCAAGAAGGTATCCGCTGACACCGCAGGCAAACTCGAAGAAATAGAACAGCTCGCCCAGAAAGAATTCATTCTGCTCCGGCAACGTTACATTTAAGTTAGGCACATCGCCGTCCGTATGTGCGAGAAGAGTACCCTTCATAGCGCTCTTATTAACAAAATCCACGCTCTTTCCAGCAAGATAATTCAAGCCGTCCAGATCAACCTCCTCTTCCTCCAGGATAATCTCGGTAGCTGATTTTTCCACATTGATCACAGTTTCAAACATGGTTCTCTGCCCATCCTGGATGAATTGTCCCATGGAGTGCAGGTCGGTAGTAAAATCTACTGATGCCGGGAAAATTCCCTTCTGATCCTTGCCTTCGCTCTCACCGTAGAGCTGCTTCCACCATTCGGAGACAAAATGCAGGGATGGCTCATAATTTACCAGAATCTCTATGCTCTTGCCCTTTCTAAGTAAAATATTGCGCACTGCGGCATACTTTAAGGCATCATTCTCTTCAAAGGGCAGGTTCATACAATAGCTTCTCATACTTGCTGCACCTTCCATGAGCTGTACAATATCCGCACCGCTCACCGCAATTGGAAGAAGCCCCACTGCGGTCAGGACCGAATAGCGTCCTCCGACATCATCGGGAACAACAAAGCTTTCATAACCTTCCTCCGTCGCCAGATTCTTTAACGCACCCCGGGCTTTGTCCGTGGTAGCGTAGATTCTCTTTGCCGCTTCCTTCTTGCCGTATTTTTCATTCAGAAGCTTCTTAAATACACGGAAGGCAATTGCCGGCTCCGTTGTGGTGCCGGACTTACTGATCATGTTTATTGAGAAATCTCTGTCTCCGATTACCTCGATGAGATGATTCATATAATTGCTGCTGATATTATTTCCGCAGAAATAAATCTCCGGTGTCTTTCTGATTTCCTTGGAAACACTGTTGTAGAAGCTGTGTCTCAGGAATTCGATTGCAGCTCTGGCTCCAAGGTAGGAGCCTCCGATCCCGATTACCAGCAGAACCTCCGAATCCGACTGGATTTTAGCCGCAGCCTTCTGAATCCGGGAAAACTCCTCCTTATCATAATCAATCGGGAGGTCAACCCATCCCAAGAAATCATTACCGGCACCGGTCTTATGGATAAGTTGGTCTTTAGCTGCTGCAATAGCATTCTTAATCATATCTAATTCAGAAGCTGCAACATACTTTTTCGCAACAGAAAAATCAAAGGTAACTTTGTTTGCCATTAGATATCTTCCTTTCGTTTTTTCTTATATTCTAACAAAGTCACACTTATTATTCAATGATTTTTCGTTCTAATTTCCCTATGCAAAGAATTCTTTTAAAACATCCTCTATGACTTTATCTTCCTGGCTGTTGCTGTTATTGCGGGTTTTACTGCTTCCCTTTGCAGGTTTTACATTCTGGACGGACGCTTTGGCAGCCGCTTTCTTTTCTTCCGTGGATAATTTATCTATGGATTGCTTATCCATGGATAAGTTATCCGCCCGCAGCTGCTTTTTCTCCTTCTGATCCCGTTCCTTGCTTGCGGCGATCTCATCCAGTCCCTGCAATACTTTATTTAAGTCCGTTCTCTCCTGGCTGGGCTTTAGGTCCTCTTCCAGACTATGTAATATCGTTTCCTTCTCTGCTGCCGGTTCCGGACGCTTCTCTGCCAGCTTTTCCATAGACAGTTTCTTCAATTCTGCCTGTCTGGCTTCCAAAGCCTTACGCTCTTCTTCAATCTTCCGCAGCTCTTCTTCCCTGCGCTTTGCTGCAAGCTGTTTCCGCTCTTCCTGCTTTCTCTGCTCCTCTTCCTTACGGATCTCCTCTATTCTACGGCGCTCCTCTTCTCTCCTCTGGGCCTGAAGTTTCTTTTCCTCCTCTTTCTTGATCTTTGCTTCCCGTCTGCGGTCCAACTCCTCTGTATTTTCCTTTGCTGCCTCCTTGGAGGTAACAACCTGTTTTTTGGATTCCGCTACCTGGGCATATTCACGGCGCATCTGCTCATACAGCTCGGGATGGAAGGCCTCCTGCTCCAATCTGACCTTGCAGAAATTCTCCAGATAATCCAGGAGGTTAACGTGAAGCATCCTTTTCTTCGCCGGCAGATTGATACTTTTATCCACAATGATAAGTACCGCACTCGTTAAGATACCCACAGCTCCGGTCAGCAATACCAGATCTTGTCCACATTTGAAAACAACGCCGAAAACCGCACTAATAGGCACTATCAGGAGATTCAGGAAAAGAATTTGTCCACTAAAGTTATCCCACGTGGATAATAACACTCCACAGAAACGATACCTCAATACATTCTTATCCACAAAAGTATCCACATTATTCACACCAATTTTTGCCTTATAACACGCCTCAAACCTCATTTTCATAAGCTTAAGAAGCTTATTTTTGGTTTCTGCCGGATTCTCCGATGCCTTAACCAAAGTTTTGAATACCAGATTTACGATCAAACGAACCAGCAGTCCCAGTCCGCAAAGTCCCGCAAATACGTACATGATGATATTTTGCTCAAACAAGAATTTGACCATAAAAATCCCCTCTCTTTTCCATAAATTTACATTTATTATAGCTTACAACTGCTATTTTGAAAAGAGAGAGGATGAAAAATCGATAGACAAATTTCTATATCGGTCCCCATATTTTGATTTAATTTTTTATATCCGGATAAAAGCCTACATATTCAGACACCGCCATGGCCGAAGCTATACTCCTTCGAAGATTAATTCCTCTTCACCAGATCCGGCATATTAAAGTAGGTATCCAGATGGTCGTTGGCCACTTCTACGGAATAGCTTGTAGTCTCATATCCATCCTTGATGAAGGTCAGCACATGGGTGCCGATCACCTTCTGAAAACTTGCCGGTGAAATTCCCTGAAATTCACCGTTAAGATATACGGAAGCACCTACCGGGTTCTGCACATAGATCAGGTGATCCTCATCTACCACATAATCCTCCCCGGAAGGATTCTGGGTGTTGCCGGTTCCGCCGGAATCTACAGCCGGCAGATCCTCCCCTCCGTCGGTTCCGTTATTGGTGTCCGGGTCGGTATTGCTGCCCGTACCGGTACCCGGGTTCGGATTAGTGTTTGTATTGGTGCCCGTATTACTATTGCTGCCTGAATTATTGCTGCTTGTATTGGTATTCGTGTTTGAACCTGCAGAATCTGTTGCTCCTGTATTGGTCTCTGTTACGGTCGCTTTCCGGTTGCTGCTTTCCTTTGGCAGGTCAACCCGCAGGTTCTTGCCCGCGGTATCCAACGTTAGAATTCCTTCATAGGTAACGTATCCGTCCAAGGAAACTACAATATCATGTTTTCCGTAGTCAAGTTCCAATGCCCCCGCATAGGTGGTCAGTTTGCCGTCAACAAACAGGTCTGCCCCAAAGGGAGATATGGTAAAGGTGACCAGTCCCTGCTTGGAAGCATTGGGCCCCAGATCTCCCAGAGTCACCACCGTTTCCTGGTTACGGTATACCGTGATGTTCTTTGTTGCCGTATATTTTTTATTCTCCACTGTGAGATTGAAATTTCCCTCTCTTACCATGATGACCATATCCCGGGCAATCTGTTGAATGGCTTCATAGCCGATGGTGATAAAATCCCCGAGAAAACCTTCATAATCCGCAAGCTTTACGGTGCCATGGCCCCTCGTAACGGCAATGGACCAAATCGTTTCTTCATAACCCCGAACCGTCAGTTCATCCATCGGTGCCAAATCATATACCGTTACAAAATCTTCACCATTCAATATAATCAAATCATCCGTATACTTGTACTTTGAGGTTCCAATCTTCATCACCCGGCTGCTCCGGTTAATGCTTAGATTATTTACCCCCACATACTCCCATGCTTTTGTAGATATCTTCAGCTGCACCAGCTTGCTTCCGCTCTGGGGATGAACCGCCTCCACCATGGTTCCGATCGGAAGCTGGCGGATGGCAATTGTCTGACCGTACTTATCCACAATCTCCGTCCCGCCGCTGTAGGGATAAACCGTACTTTCCTTCCTGGTTATATCATACAGGGTAATCTCCCTGGCTTCCTCGTCAATCTCTGTGATCACACCTAGAACCTCGGTAAGAGAGGTTTGTGTCTCCTCCGTTTCCTGGTCCTGCTTCGAATCCACTGTTAATTTATTGCCATGTCCGCCGGATGTGCGGGCGGTGAACATCATTGTTAACAGGGCAATGGATAGTATTCCAAGCCCTATAATTAAGTTAGTAATCATCTGACTGTTAATTACTTCTTTTTTCTTTTGTAGATGCCGGCCCACCGGCTTATCGCATTGATTATGTATTTGTTTATACTTTGGTTTCTTTTTCCAATCTCTCATCAAAGGTACCTCTGTTTATCAATCGCTCCGTATTCTATATTAATCTAACGACCGTGATAAGTATATCCCTATTATAGCCTACCTGACAGGTGGTTGCAAGTTACAGTTCAGACGGTGTCCGGGTGGTGGGCATAATACCCCCGTAATGCACTGTATGGAAGACATGTGATTGGATTTGTATGCCATATACGAACACGCGTGTACGGATGTGGCATACAAATCCAGTCATGTGTATTCCGTCCTGTGTGTGAGGGGGTATTATGCCCACCACCCGGACACCGTCTGAACTGCAACTTGCAATCCCGGTTTAATTATAGTATTCTTTCCAGCTTCTGAAGAAACATTTCCTTTTTCTCGTTCTGCTCTCCAATCATCGTCAGCTTCTGTGTATTTCTGCCGGATACCCAGGATTTCTTACCGTTGTAATAGAAGTTCGTAATCTTCCAAAACTTCTCCGGGTAAAGGAGCAGGACATAAAGCACCTGAAGCTCTTCCTTGGTGATCGGTTTGATCTGATCATATGCCTCGATCATATTGCTGCCATAGAGAATATCCCAATCATTTTTTTCCATCACCTTGCGAATGAACTGGTATAGATCAAAGATCTGAAGTCCGATGTATGATTTTTCAAAATTAGTGGTTGCAACCATGCTTCCTGTCCCGCCAAGCTCCGTAACGGACAGGGGCTGCCGGTTCACCCATCCCGGCGGTACCAGCGTCTTATTCATGGCCTCCGCTTTATTCTTCAGCATTATTATATTATGGTAGGTGTAGTTACCGTGGCATACGCTGTGATTTTTGATCGCACCCTCCATCAGAAGGTTGTAAGCAGACCGAGACAGCCGCTCTGCTGCCATCATCCCCTGCTCATAGAAAGCCTCATAATAATTCAGATAAAGGAGCTCGAATTCATTCTTCTGCCTCTTTTCACGAATATATGCTTTGACCCGTTTCAGCTCCCGGTTGCGCTTGTCGAAGGTATCCGTCAGATCCGGAGCTATATTATGCTCCTGCTGCTCCATGGTAAAATCCACATCCTGCAAAATATTATGAAGCCTTGCCAAATTTGCAGATGCAGCTTCAATCTGGGACAGCTCCTTTAGATTGCATTCTTCTCCCCAGAACCAATTCTTCATAATATATTGACAGCCCGCACTATCTTCAGAGATAATGTCGTCCTCCATGGTCTTGACAAAGAGGTCCGTGTTGGAATAGCCGTGAAGCAGCAGGTGCTCTTTTACCTTATTTTCAAACAATGCACGGTTCCTGGAGCCTTCAAAGCATTTGTAAAGCTTCAGCCCGCCATCTGTTTCCAACAGAAATGCACCTCTGGCCCGGTATATATTATAAATCTTAAGACGATATCTTTTTAATGATTCCTGACTTCTGTCCTCCACAGCCCCATCCTCCTCACAAAACTTCATAACATCGCAATGCGTATGACGAGCCAATCCGTAATATGAAGTTTTGTATCCTCATAGTGATAAAACCCGTCTTACTAATATTATGTTGTGTAATTCTGATTCATGATAACTTATACCATTGCTTTTGGAAAAGTTTTGTGTGGGCTGATCATATCTTTTTTATTCTTTCCTCTGCCAGGGCAAGCAGGGTCTCATGCCGGTTCAGCGAAGGATTCTCAAGGACCTCGGATAACAGAGAATCAAGTAGCTTACCCAGCTCCCGGCCCGGCTTCATGCCGAGGGAAATCAAATCCTTACCGTTTATCTTCAAATCCTTCTGGCTGACGCATTCCTCCCTTTCCACAATCTCACGGTACAGCCTGCGGGCTGCGGCAAGCCGTTCAAATTTTTCTTTGGTATGCTGGGGATTCTTAGCCGAGGTATCTGCCCGATTTACTTCAAACAGCAGCTCCATATATTCCTTGCCGATCCCCGCTGCCGCCTTACGCATTCCGGCAGGCGTCAGGACAAAGCGGTAATCATGCCAGCGAACCAGGTGTACTACGGCGTCGACAGTGTCATTATCAAACTTCAGACGTTTTAATATGCTCCTGGCCGTCGTGGCACCTCTTTCCTGATGACCATAGAAATGACTCTGCCCATCCTTTCCGATGGTGGCGGTGCCGGGCTTTTC
>JAEZFH010000259.1 GCA_023437885.1 Bacillota bacterium
TCACTGCACCCTCCGCTGTCATACAATTAATCTTGTGATTATAATAGAAGGCTCTCGGTGATTCATCAAAAGGAACATTGATTACCAGCGAATTCCGATTTTGCCTGGTCAAGGTGATATCGGCTTCGAAATCCTCCCATTTGCAATAAAGACGGCGTACATTTCCTATGACTTCAAAACGGATCACACCACCCTTTTTCTCGTATCTGACTACATGATCCTTCTCCGCATCCTCCGGCAGATGCAGGGAGCCGAAGGGAAGAACTAAAAAAGTACCTTTTTCTGCCAGACGTTCTCCCTTTTCAAAATCAAAGAGCATAATACCGGCCTGCCCTGCATAAGCAGCATGGCCCACTGTGAACTGAAGACACATCCTTTGGTCCGTAACCTGATAAAAATCCCATTCCTTAATCCGCAGCTTTGATGCCTTGATATCTTTTCTCCGGTAGGTAAGAACGCTCTCTGTGGAATAGCCGGGGTTGGGGAAGCCCTTCTCATTAAGGACCGACCCGGGTTTCTCAAATTTCCTTTGAATCATAAGCTCTTCCTCCTCCCAATCTTACTGAATAAACAGCGGTAATACCCGTTGAGCAGCTTTCCTTCCGCTAAGCCTCCCTGTCCCGTCCTGCCTCCTTACGCCGGCGAAGCAGCTTCCCGGCGGGTAAAAGAGGAAAAAAGGTGACCAGCGTTAACACCGCAGATACCGCAAACAGCACTTCATTCGGAATACTTCCCTCCACTCCGTCAATAACCGCACGGGTGCCGTAATGGGTAATAATATAATTGGAGATCAGCGGTCCGATAATCATCGGTATGCAGACAAAGAACAGCTGCTTGATACCCTCAAACTGGCCCCGCTGCTCCTCCGGATACAGATTTTTAAACCAGGCTGTCAGGGTCTGAAGGATGATGACATATCCCGCGCCGGTGAGCAGCATGCCGGCTGCCAGGGGAAGCACCTGCCTGCTCATGCTTACAGTGACGAGTCCAAGAACATTCACAATTAAAGCAATTGCAATTACCCTGGTATTTCCTCCCCTGTCAATCAGGCGGGCAGCGGGTATGGTCAATCCGACTGCTGCCAGGAGACTGGCACCTTGAACCAGTCCGGTCATAGTATAATCCATCCCCAGATAATTCACGAAATAGATTGTGACATAGGGAAAATATACATTAAAGCCGATAAAATATACCATCATAACCGTGAACACCCAGAACAGCTCCCGGTTCTCTCTCACTGTACGGTAATGAAACACGCGAAAGAACTGATGCCAGAAGCCCTTCGGATCCTTCTTCGCCCGAAGTGCCGGTGAGTCCTTCAGCATAAAAAGACTGAGCAGCCCAATAGCAGATACCAGTCCGCCGACGATGATAAAGAAAGCGAAGAAATCAAGCCGGTCTATGATAATGCCCGACACCACAGAACCGAAGATCGTTGCCAGAACCGGCATTGTTGCAAAGGCTCCTCCGACCTTTCCGCGGTTCGTCTCATTGGAAATATCCGTAGTCCAGGCACAGAAGCCGCTGTCATATCCGACAGAGCCAAAAAAGCTCATAACTGCATCCATTCCCACTACAAAGCAGCCGGCAGCAAACAACGAATGAATCGGCAGGAATTCAGATACCCCGAAGACAATCGTGAATATTCCCCACAAGATATATCCGATTGCAATAAATGGCTTGCGTTTTCCCCTCCGGTCACCCATCGTCCCGATTAAAAAGGTGGCAAAGGTAGTTACCGCAGCACTGACTCCCACCATCCAGGTAATAATATCCGGATTCGGTGCGATTTTGGCATAGACAAAGGTATTGAACCATGCGTTCTCCACATTCCAGCATAGCTGTCCCGCCATCCCCAGAACCCATATCAAAGCCCAATTCTTTCTGCTGATTCTCTCCATCTCTATGTATCTCCTTATTTGCCGAAGGCCGCCTGATTTTCTGCAGGGCTGTGCCGCTTCTCAAGGTCCGGCAGGCGTCTCTCCAACGCTGCAAAGGATATCTCCACATCCTCATGCACCTCATCGGCAGAAAAGGCTCCCACGGTTACCATATCGCAGTCGCGAAGGGTATTCCAGGAGAAATTAAAGCCGACGAAGGGTGTGGTTCTGCCTGCTGCCATAGGTTTAATGGTCATCACCGGCTTTTTTGCCTGATGAATGATACGGGCAACAGTCTCCACCTCCACCTGCATCAGAAAGCCCAAACAGTTATAAATCTGAATATAGGTCTGAACATCATAGCCATTCTCATCGGAATAGGCAATCAGCTCCGGCATATGGGCAGATAGGCCGGGTATCATGCCAGCGTCGCGGATCATACCGGTATAATCCGGTAACCGCTCGATGATCCCCTTATTTTTATTCACCAGCTGCTCCACACTGGAATGATGGATCAGACAGATTTTTGCTCCCCTCACTGCGCAGGCCTTAATCACCTCGTTGGCTTCTCTTCTTCCTTCTGCGGTATCATCGACATTGATGCAGGGTGTGTCCACCATAACCATGGGTCTTCCAAATTTCTGCTCCGTAATCCTGACTGCGTCCTCCAGATTCCGGCTCAGTCCGAAGGGAGCCATTATGGTATCTATTCCGTATTCCATGTAAGCATCCAGTATTTTGCACATTTTCTCCGCCGCATCATACCGGCCGGTAATCATGCGGTCCGCCGCGGCTCCGGTATGGCTCCACCCAAGAAGCCAGTTCGTCCCGATAATCAATCGGGATAAAGACACCCCCTCCACCTGTGTACGGGGAAACAATTTACTCATAAATTCATCCTCCCTCATTATCATAATATACCATCGTTCCCTTTGAATTCATGCGCATGAGCACCATGTGTATGTGTATCCACGTGCATGTGTGCTTACATGCATGTGGATTCATATACATGTGTGCTCACGTACATGTGTATTCACACACTTGTGTATTCTTCCCGTATTCCCTGCCCTATTCTCTGCCTACAACCAGCGAAACCATCTTCTGCTTGGTAACGTCGAACAGACCGGTGGTAGTCAGCCTCAGCTTGGGTATTACCGGCAGGCTGACAAAGGCCATATTCATAAAAGGATCAATTCCATCCTTTACGCCCATGCTCCGCGCCAGAGCCTGCATCTCCTCAATGTTATGCGCCAGGGAGGAGGCATCCAGGTTGCTCATCAGACCTGCAATAGACAGCGGAAGACTTCCAATCACCTTCCCATTCAGGGCGATCGCCCATCCCCCCTGCATATCACGGATGCAGTTCGCTGCGGTTGCAATGTCCTCATCATTGGAACCGATGGCGATAATATTATGGGAATCATGAGATACGGAGGAGGCAATGGCTCCCTGCCTTAAGCCATATCCGGTGACAAAGCCCAAACCGACATGATTGGTATTATGATGACGTTCAATCACCGCCAGCTTAATGATATCCTCTTCCAGATTTACTTCGGCCTTCCCATTATGAAGAGGGGCAAATACCTCCTCGGTGGTGATCTCGCCTTCAATCATTTTGATCACACGGAACTGTTCCGGTTCGTCCTCCTCAGCTTCATAATGGACAAGAAAATCCTCCGGAACGATCTCATTGCAATGGAAGGAATGGTATACCTTATCCAGCAGTTCCTTGCGTATCTCCGGCTCCCTGATGGGTGCAGTCCCCTGTTCATCCAGAATTAACTTGCCACCCTTGATTACCTTTTGTACCCTGACCTCCTTCAGGTCGGAGAGAATGATCAGGTCCGCATGGTATCCCGGAGCCACTGCTCCGTAATCCTTTAAACCAAAATAAGCCGCAGCGTTAAAGGACCCCATTTTTATGGCGATGCACGGGTCCGCCCCTTTTCTGATTGCCTGTCTTACGATATCATCAATGTGACCCAGGCGGAGAATATCATAAGGATGCTTATCATCCGTAACTAGCATCGCTCTCTGGTGATAGGGGGGCGTAAACATTCCCATCAGAGCATCCAGATTTCTGGCCGCAGTTCCTTCCCGAATCATAATCCACTGCCCCATCCGTAATTTTTCCTTGGCTTCTTCAAAGGAGATGCATTCATGGTCGGACTGTACTCCAGCTGCTACGTAAGCGCAGATATCCTTATCGTGTATTCCGGGTGCATGGCCGTCCACAACCTTACCTGCCGCCTTGGCATCCTCTATTTTCTTCAGGATATCACTTGCTCCCCGGATGGTCTCATAGAAATCCATTACCTCTGCAAGTCCGACCACCTTCGCATTCTTATACAGGTGTTCAATATCCTTTGCCAGAAGCATACTTCCGTTCTCATCATAAGCAGTAGCCGGAACACAGGAGGGCAGCACAAAGTAAATATCCAGCGGCAGACCTTCGGAAGCCTCCAGCATATACTCAATTCCTTCCATGCCGCTTACATTGGCTATCTCATGGGGATCTGTAATCACCGCCGTCGTTCCGTGGGGGAGAACCGATTTCACGAATTCCACAGGCTTCAACATGGAGCTTTCCAGATGGATGTGCCCGTCGATAAAACCGGGAGCGACATATTGTCCGGTACAATCCAGCTCCTTCTCCCCTTCATATTGCCCGATACCGACGATCCTTCCATTGCATATGGCAACATCACCCTGTTCGATCTCCTCTGTAAATACATTAATAATATTGGCATTCTTTAGGACCAACTCCGCCTTCTCAATACCTCTTGCAACTGATAACTCTTTTACATGCATACTGTCACCATTCCCTTTCAAGCTATGTTTACTATATACAAAAAACTCAACATTCATGAGCTGATTTTCTATAATTATAACAATTATACCCCTTTTTGCCCGTTCCTGCAAACAGTGTTTTCATAATATCAATGAATATGCCTTAATGCAGAAGGATCATCCTCTCTTCCCTGATTAATCAAAATAAATGCTAGTACAAACATGGCGTTATGAACTGATATGATCCTCCTAAAGTAGACATGGTAAATAACCAAAATCTACTTTAGGAGGATTTTTAGTGCCTAAATTTAGTGCAGAGGTTAAAGAAAAAATATCCATAGAATACTTATCTGGAAAAGGATCCACTTACTATCTAGGTAAGAAGTATAGTGTCAATGCACGAACTGTCTGTGCTTGTAAAAAAATCCCCGTTCTTTTCTTGTATATAGGGTATCCTCGATAAAACTTATTCTGAGTAAGCCGCTCATATTTCCTCCGCACCCTTGCAAAAGGGCGTAATTTACTAAGCCCGCCAATATACAGAGAACGGCGGCTTTGACTTTTCAAAACCGCCGTTCATTGGTGATAAATGATTTTAGGGCAAAGCTAACCACCACCGAGCAACGGTTTTTTTCTTTTCCGCTCTCTTGGTGGGTTTTGTGCCTTATTATGTTTATGGTGACAAAAGTCTAATTCCCAAACATGCAAGCTATTTAATGATTATTCAAAAAATCGTTTGTTGCGTTGAAAATATCCTCTACATGCCCATGGTACAGAAAATGCGTACCCTCAATGATTTTCCATTCCGCATTTTCGCCCAATCTTTCTATATGAGCATTTTGGTAATCATCGCCCGTACTCCTGCCCTTTGCCGTTCCAGAAGCTACAAGTTTCAAAACGGGGATGTTATCGGGAAAACTCATGCCCATTACTTCCTCAATGTTTTCATTAAGCCGCGATAACTGGTCTATAATCGTGTCGTTGTAAAGGTGGTTCATAAACTTTGTGTAATCATCAATTTCTGTTTGTGTATACCCGTTGTCCTCGTTAATTTCAAGTACAGACGATATGATAATCGGGTTAATCCAGCGGGAAAGGCCAATAGCCTGTTGGACTTTCCCAAATCTATAAGCGAATTTAGGTAGATCAAAACTCTTTTCCGCCGAAGAAGTAGTGTCCAGCATGATAATAGCTGATACTTCATCCGGATATTTAGTTGCATAATATTCGGTGTGTATCCCGGAGCCGGAATGCGGCATTAAGACATATGGCGGCGAAAAGCCTGCAGTGTTTAATGCCGTTCTGATTTCTTCCGTGTAGTTATCATTCGTGCGGGGAACCCCAGTTTGATCACTAAAGCCTATGCCAAAATACTCTATGCTGACAACCGTATAATCCTTTGACAATGCCCTCATTAAAGGGGCAAAGTCCGCGCTTGGCAAAGGAACGCTATATCCGGGCAATAAGACAATCGTTTTATCACCTTCGCCCATTGAATAAACGTGCATACGCTCCCCGTTGACTTCAACTAATTCTCCGTAAGGTGTTAAATTGTCAAGCTCGCCGGAAAAGAAAACTTGATTGATAGTTAAACTGATTAAATTTATCAGCACGATTACGCCGAATATTATCGCTAACACCGTCAACATTTTTTTTCCTCTTTTCTTTTTGGCGTTCGTATTATTCTTCATGATTATCCTCCATCGGGGGGGATGATATAATTGATATATCTCTCGGCTTTCGTCCATCAGCCATTTCGTAACGATGCTTTACAAATAGAGCTTGCATATCCGATAAGAATTGGTCAAACTCTTGGTCGGTCATCATCATAATAGTATTGTTAAAAAACACATTATTGATTCCGTGAATACAATTTGCGTTATTGAAATATTTCTCGAATTTTGCGTAGATATTCATTAGGAATTTTAACGCTTGCTGTGGGATATCCTCATTCGCGTTTTTCTTTCTCAACTTGGCAACATTTAATGCCAATGTTCTTTCAACGCTCCCACGGATTTTGTTTTCATCTACGACTGACAAAACATTGGCCTCAATTAAAATATTGATATGCCGATAGAGCGTTGTCCTCGGAACGTCGCTTATTATCCCGCATATGTCATTGGCTGTCATAGTAGCCCGTGTAGCGGCTATCTGCACAATCCGCATCCTTGTGGGATTTAACATAATATCGTACATGTCCTTTTTCATAATGCACCTCCATTGATATCAATTTCTATTATAATACCAATAATGGAATTAATCAAGTGAAATATATCGTTTGCAAAATGTTGGCAGATTCTAAGGCTGCCGCAAAACCGCAAGCCCCGAACCCGCTGTAACGACTTTCAGCGCATACAAAAAAGCGGGGCATGATTGCCATTAAAGACAATCACACCCCGCCCACAATATCGCTATTGGTTTCGCATGGCTTCTGTGAACAACTTTATCCTGTCATGCTCCGCTCCGTATATTGAGCTGCGAGACACGAATTCTACTGCCTGTAATACAGGATACCCAGGGTACCCGGTCCGCAATGGCTGGAGACAACTCCCCCAGCCTGGGTAATACAGATCTCTCTGAAATAGCGCAAGCCTGTCAGATAATCATAGGTCTCCTTCTCTATACCGGCATCGATCCCGGAGTGGGTAATGAATACCCGTGCCGGATCTGCTTTTCGCAGCTCCTCCTCCAAATCTCTGGCATAGCTGCGGACCACCGCCTGCTGCCTGCCGCGATACTTCTTGGCTACTCCCATCTTACCGTCCCGGACTGCAATCATCGGCTTCAGCCTTAGAGTGTTGCCAACCAAAGCTGCTACCGCATTGCATCTTCCGCCCCGATGCAGATAAGTCAGGGTGTCAACTACAAAGGAAGCCGATACCTGAGCTCTGGCTGCTTCTATCAGGGCGGCAATCTCATCTGCGCTGCTGCCCTCCTTGGCCAGCTCGGCGGCTCTCAGCACCTGAAGGCCAATCCCCGTGGACAGGTTCATCGAATTGATTACCCAGATACGGCCGTAACCCAGCTCCTGAGCTGCCATTCTGACCACCTGGCAGGTTACGGACATATCCTCGGAAATGCCAAAGAAAATAATATCCTCCTTCGCCTCAGCCATCGGCCGAAGTACCTCCATGACATATCCCAGCTCCGGTGCCGCAGTTTTAGGTGTGGCATTACTCTGATCGGACCAATCATAGATTTCCCGGGGTGTAATCTCCCTGCCGTCCAGATAACTGTCCATCCCCAGCACAATATTCAGCGGGATGATGGTAATCCCGTATTTTTGAATAAGCTCCGCCGACAGGTCGCAGGTGCTGTCGGCCACAATTCTAATATGCCCCATGCTTGTCTCCTCACACTTTCCTTGATTGATAAAAACCATACTCCCCTTATATTTCACTTCCCTGATTTCACTCCATCCCTTCCTTCACCCGGTAATCCACTGTACCTTGTTCTCAAATCTCCAACCGCTGTCCGCGTCCATTTCTCTATTATATCCCTTTTGCACCGGATGTGAAATAGACTTTTATGAATCAATCGATGAACATGGCATTTTTAGGAATCGTGTTAAAGGCCTTCTTGAAGGCCCTGGAAAAGGTGGAATAATTCTTGAAGCCGCTCTGGAAGCAAGCCTCCGTAATGGAGCAGCCGTTCTGAACCAGGTTCTTCGCCATAAGCAGACGCTTCTCTGTAATGTAATTACCTATGGTATAGCCCGTCTCCTCTTTGAAGAAGTGCATCAGGTAATACCTGCTCAGATAAAATCTGGCTGACAGGGTATCAATGGTGATCTCTTCCGCCAGATGCTCATTGATATAATCTATAATCTGAACCAGCTTTGTATTATCCTTTGCCGAATCAAGATAATTGATATGGTTCGAGATTGCCGTACGGTTCAGCTGTATCATGAATTCCAGAAACAGAATCTTCTGATACAGCTCCTTGGCAAAAGCGCTGTCTGCGAAGGAATGCTCCAGCTCCTGGCACACCTGATACAGCTTTCCCTTCTCCATGGAATGAATTCGAAGGACATTAGAGTGCTCTTGTTTGGCACGCTCAAAGCAGTAATTCAGATTATAACCCTCTCCGGAAAAGCTGTTCAGAAACTGGGGGGATACATAGATAATTATCCGTTCATAAGCAGACGCATCCAGTACGCAGGGACGATGTATCTCACCCGCATTCACCAGCACGATATCATAAGGCTGCAGCTCGTAATTCTTCCCCTCAATGGTATAGATGGAGTTACCGCTCAAGAATATCATAATTTTATTGAAATCATGATAATGAAAGGCAAACTCCTTACGCTGCCGGTCAATTAAATGGAACATTTTAAAGTCATGATCCAGATACCCTGCCTTCTCAAAACTTATCATGATAATCTCCATTCCGCCGCTCTTTGGCGGCACAAAATCCGGAAGAAAACAATAACATATAGTATCGGAATAAAAAGATGTTCCGGTAACTCATGGGTACTAAGGGGGATTTACTCCCACTCTTAACTTATAGTATCGGAACAAAAAGATGTTCCGATAATCATGGGTACGAAGATGATTTATTCCTTCTCTTAATTTATATTATATAGCATCATATGCAATATTCAAAGCATTATTATGCTATTATTATAAAATAATGTTGTATAGAATAAGAGTATAAGATCAGATATGATGTGCTAACCAGTAAAGTGATCCGGCAAATTTCAATGCCCGGAATCCCTGTTACAACGACTTGCGACTAATTTAAGGAGGTTCTCTTATGCAGCTTACCGGCGTCTGGCTACCGATTATTACACCATTTAAGAATGATAAAATAGATTTCAAATCCTATAAAAGATTGATTGAGCACTATTCCGACAAAGGAATCAGTGGTTTTATACCACTGGGCACCACCGGAGAGATTCCCACTCTGAGTGAATATGAATTCGAAGAGATGATTGAACGTACCATGGATTACAATAAAAAGCGCCTGCCTGTATATATTGGTATCGGTGGGAATTATACGGCTCAGGTAATTAAAAAGGTAAAGATTGCAGAATATTATGATATTCAGGGTATTCTCTCTGTCTGCCCGTATTACAACAAACCCAGCCAGGAGGGAATCCATGCCCATTTTAAAGCCATTGCCGAGGAAACTGCGTTAAAAATGATTGTATATAATATCCCGTACCGCACCGGTGTCAATATTGAGAACGATACCATCCGGCGTCTGGCAGAAATCCCGAATATCATCGGACTAAAGGACTGCTGCGGGGATATCAAGCAGAGCATGGCCCTGCTTCTGGATCCTCCGAAGAATTTCTCCATTCTATCAGGAGAAGACCTTCTGTTTTATCTGACCCTGACGCTTGGCGGCCATGGCGGAATTCTGGCTTCCTCCCATATCCGGACGGAAGATTTCGTCGAGGTTTATCAGAGAGTGAAGAATAACGATACCGAAGGCGCTTTACAGCGTTGGAAGTCCCTCTATGATTTGATTCCCCTGCTGTTTAAGGAGCCAAATCCCACCCCGATCAAGTATTACCTCTCACAAGTCGGATTGATTGATTCTGATGAGGTAAGGCTTCCTCTGACCCCGGCCACAGAGCAGCTGAAGCAAATGCTGAATCGTCATATTACGAAATTGGCGCAGACCACCAACGGTACGCTTTGCGAACCGCTCTTGCGTTCCACGAAGGCCAGCTAATAACGGTCAGGTTATCGGCATCCTGCCGCTTTGTTCAATGCCGCTTTGTTCAAGTTCAATGTTGCTTTGTTCAATGCTGCACTAAGCCCCTCCGGGCATATGAAAGGGATGATCCGCCTTCCGCGCGACTGAAACTGCAGCCCGCATATTCGACCTTCCCCGGCTTTCCCATTGAAATGCCAGGAAGATCGAATATGCGGCTTTTTTGTTCCTGTCCGCGTAAAAGCTTATCATCCCTGTGATTTAAGCGGTTGTTTTACCTACGTAATTAATGCTCTCCATGACAACTGCCGCTGCAGCCGCTGCAACTGCTGCCACAGCCGCAGGAGCTCTTGCCGGATTTCTTCCTCTTCCATATATAGAAGGAAACACCGACTACCAGTATAAGTATAACACCAATCACTATAAAATCCGTCATATTTGCCTCCATTTCCTGTTCCTAACCTATAGGATAACGTTGATCTTCCGGTTAATCGCACCGATTCTCTCCAGTGTTTTTACCATTCGGTATACCGTAGCAACTCCGATCTTCGGATCAACCTTGCTGGCCTGCTGATAGATATCCTTACAGCTTTGAAATTCCTTCTCCAGTATAATATCAATCACAAGCGTACGCTGTTTTGTAATCTTTATTCCCTGGCTCCGCAGCTTCCTTAGCAACACATCCTTACTGCCGGCTTCTTTTTTATCCGCAGCATTTATATATAACTCGCTCAATCTGTTCCTCCTATCACAAGTTCGTAACCATGGGTCTATGCAATAAACAGGCGGCCAATCTGATTAACCAGAAATGCAACGATATAAGCAGTAATCATCTGTACACTGATCGCAAACC
>JAEZFH010000299.1 GCA_023437885.1 Bacillota bacterium
CAGTAATATAATCGATCAGTTTGATCTTTGCTCTGTCATGAAAGATTTTACTAAGGTAAGTAGGGGCTAAATTAAAGGCCTGTGCAAGTGAAATAATACTGACATCATTAGCATAATTGGCCTGAATATATTCTTTTATTTTACTCACCAGATCATTTTGGCATGGCTTTGCCTTCTGATACATGGAAGATGCTTTGCTTTGAAGAAAATTACAAAAAGCGTTATAGGAATTTAAGCCCGGGGCTGAAGGTATTCTTTCAGGACCAAAAACAACAGATATATATTTTAATATGTTTTGCTGAAACTTTTTATAAAGAACCGGCCCTTTTGTATATTTCTTAATTTTTTCCACTAATAAATTATACTGGATCTCATTACATTCTTCGAAGGCTTCCGCAAGCTGATATAAAAAACAGGTATACTCTTCGAGATATGGATCTCTCCTCTTCTCATTAATCTCATCAAAATGATAGAGTTTACCTAATCCTGATAATATTCTGCTGGAAAAGTTATTCTCTAAAACCTTTATCTTCTCCGCCAATTGGTAGATGTCTTTTTGGGTCACACAGGAAAAAAGGGTAATAATGCTATGTGCACTCCTGTATCGCCTTGCTTCTTCAAGCATAAGCTCATTCAGGACGGATAACTCGTTGACCCCGGTTCGTAAAATAATACACAAGGTTCCTGAGGGAAGGCAGAAGATTGCAAAATGCAGTTCATCGCCGGTAAGTCTGTTAAGCCTTTTACGAATCGTCGGAACAAAGCTTCTATAAAGGCCGCTGGTATTATGTGACGAGCTGTTTATATCCTCTACCACAAGGTACGCGACATACTGCTGCCCCTCTGCCAGCCATAGCCTGTCAACTTTAACACCTAAATTAAGCGTATTAAATTGAAAAATAACATTTAATTCAAAGCTGCCATTTAATTCTGTTTTCCTTTTCACTATATTATTTTCAGCTTTTTGGACAATGGTTACTATACTTGAGAATTCAATCGGCTTAAGAAGGTAATCCTTCACCCCAAGCTTAATCGCCTCTACCGCATAGGAAAATTCACTAAAGCCGGTCAACAGCACCCAATAGGTGTCCTTACACAAATCCTGTAACTGTGCTATGGCATCCAGTCCGTTTACCATCGGCATTTTTATATCCACAAACGCAAGGTCCGGAACGTAATTTTGACAGATACTCAGCATTTCACTTCCGTTTTTTGCATCAAGAATAATGATATCTTTTAGCTGCATCTCTTTTATCATTTGCTTAAGTCCAATTCGGACGAGATTTTCATCGTCAGCAATGAGTATAATCATCGAAATTACCTCCTTAAAATTAGATTGATTTTAATCTCCGTGCCCAAATCGGGGCTGCTGTTAATCGTGAATATACTTGTTGTATCATACAGTAAAAGCCTGTTTCTCACATTGGATAAACCAATGCTGTCCGATGCTATTTCATTCTCCGCATCGAATCCCACTCCGTCATCCGTAATAACTATATTCAGCCGATGCTGCTCACAATAAGCTTCCAGCTGTATTTTCACCTGCTTATCGTATGGCTCCATGCCATGCACAATACTGTTTTCTACTAACGGCTGTAGCAGTAATTTGGGAATAATACTATCCTCAATGGATTGATCAACCCTTATCTCGTACTCTAAACGGTCACTGAATCGAATTTTCTGAAGCTGCAGATACCGGGTGATAAAATCACATTCCTCAATTAACTTGCATTCGCTGTCCCGGTTGCAGGAATAGCGCATCAGCTTCGTCAGATTGATGATGGCTTCATCCACCATCCCCTTCTCTCCCAGACGGTTCATGACGGCGATTCCGTTTAAAACATTATACAAAAAATGCGGATTTATCTGTGACTGTAACGTCAGGTATTCTATTTCCTTACGCTTGATCACGGCAATAAATTCGTTATTAATATATAATTGCAGCCGGTCAATCATATGGTTTAGAGCATTCCCGACAGCCGCCAATTGGTTATTTCCCTTGATATTTACCTTTTGAGTCAACGTACCCTGCTCCACCTGCTCAAGTACGTGGATGATCTGATTAATGCTTGACACCATCGAATGCGAACTGGATTTATAACTGGATATGGATAACAAAAGATAGAAAAGGGTTGCTATCGCAGAAAATCCAATAATAGCAATCGCTAATTTAACAATCTCATTTTGGTTATTGAGCGATACCAGCATTCCGTGACCATTGGGAAGCTTATGGTATTGAACGGTATAAGTGTTTTCCAGATAGATTCTCTCCTGCTGTTCCCTTATGAAAGGCATTATCTTTGGGTTTATATCATATTTGCTATAAATCAGTTCCTGATTTTCATCAAGCAGGAGAAGGTTATTATTCTCTTTAATATCCATGTTATTAAAGATTTTTGCCAAATTGATGTCATGCACATCCACCCGCAGGACACCAACCGGCTTATCCGTGTTGGAATCTTTGATTAGCCTTGCTGCCGAAAAAAACACACTGCTTTTTAACAGAGGAGACACGGTATAATTCAAATTCGATATGTAGAAAAAACAAGCCGTCCCGTTCTTTGACAGGGTATCCTGAAACCATTGTGTTGTAGGAAGCGTATCCGCTTCGAAGGTGGTGATATCAGAGGAATTTTTCGCAATGATAACCGGCTCTGAGGAAGGCTTTTTGTCCGTATTTATTGGAATGAATAATATAGCTGTAATATCGTTGCGGCTTAAATACATGATTTTCGTGATGGAGTCCTTGTACATCTGCTCCAGCCGATAACGCTTTGCAAGCTCCGCCTCTGAATTGTTATATTGTATCTCTTTCATGTAATTCAATAGCTCCGGATAGGCATATGGAACCATGGTAAGAATGCTCAAATCGTTCAAATAATTCTCTATATTGTTCGATGCGGAAGAAAGCAGGCTTGAATTCAGTTCATACATATCCTTTTTATAGGTCTGATAAAAGAACACGGACAATGGGATAACAACAAATATAAAAGGAAGCACGGCACTGATAAAATAAATGAATGACAATCTATGCTTAAAGTATTGAAAATGTTTCATGAATATATCCAACCCTTCGCTTATGTTTTCATCTTTCTTACAGCATTATTATAAAGGAAATGCAGTTTAAAAGATACCGTGTTTATCATAATGCATAAAATTAAGTACTCAAATCTTAATTTCATATCATTTACAACCATACCACCCCTTGATAGAATTAGCTTGCGATTAAAAATAGAAAGGGGATTTACAATGAAAAAAAGATTTATTAGCGGTATTTTAGGCCTTAGCTTAGTAGCCTCCTTACTCATAGGCTGCTCCTCAAAACCTGCGGTACAGGACACACCTTCCACCGATACAAATTTGCAGAAGAACAATACATCTGCCGAAGCCACTGAGGCACCTGAAGCATCCGAAGAAAGTAAAAAATATGAGGGTATTGTACTAAACTTCATGAGCAATACCTCTGGTGTCCAGAGCACGGAAATGGAAAAAATAATTGTTCAGTTTGAGGAGAAAACCGGTGCAAAGGTGGAATACAGCACACCCGGTGCAAGCTTTGAAGAACTCCTGAAGACAAGAATGGCTACCAACCAACTGCCGGATTTATGGACCACGCACGGATGGTCAATCGCAAGATACGGTGAATATCTGGAGCCACTTAATAATCAGCCCTGGGCATCGGAATTATCCGATTCCGCAAAGCAGATTATTGTTGATCCTAAGACTCAGAACTTCTACTGTCTTCCCGTGGATGTTGATGTTGCAGGTATCGTTTATAACAAAACCGTTCTTGAGAATGCAGGCGTTAATGTCGATGAGCTGAAGACATGGGAATCCTTTGACGCCGCTTGCGAAAAAATTAAAGCAGCCGGTTATATTCCGATCCATATCGGCGGAAAAGACAGCTGGACCATCGGTCAGTTTTTTGATTATGTAGCACCCTCTCTCTATATCACAGATGAAACCAAAAACTACCGTTCCCAATTCAAGGATGGATCTTTTGATTGGAACTTATGGGCAGATATTTGCAATATGCTGAAGAATTGGAAAGAGAAAGGATACTTCAATCCGGATGCATTAACCTCCGACTACAATTCAGCAATAAAGGCAATGGCAGAAGATAAAGTAGCGTTTGAGTTCTATGGCAACTATGCAGTGAATGAAATGCTCAATGTAAATCCCAATGCGAATGTAGGTATGATGCCGGTTCCTTCCAACAGTGAAACAGACTCTCCTACCCTAATCGGCGGCGAAAGAATCGCAATCGGAGTGTGGAAGGATTCGCCCAATAAAGAAGCAGCTTTAGAATTGTTAAGCTATTTTGCAATCCATGAAAATATGATCGCTCTTGCTTCCTCGGACGGCGCTCCGGCAAGCTTTAACGGTGTTGAAAGTGATACCGGTATTTTAAAAGGTGATTTAGAAAAATATATGGCGGAGTGCCGTGTATTCACCTACTTTGACCGTGAATATTTGCCCAGCGGAATGTGGGACGATATGTGTATCACCGGTGCATCGATCTTAGCAGGTGAAGCTAAAGCCGTAGAAAATGCAATTGATATTATGAAAAATAGCTATGAAGCTAAGTTAGACCAATAATCTATTCTTGGGACAGTTGGAGTTGACCCAGCTGTCCCATATTAATATCATTGAAGAGGAGTTCATATGGAGGCAAAGAAGAAACACAAAGCCAAAAATTCTATCATCAATATATACTACATACCGGCTCTGCTTTTGTTTTGCATTTTTGTTATTTATCCGTTAATTAAAGGGTTGGGAATTTCCTTTACAAACTGGAACGGATTTTCTCAAACTCAAAAATATGTAGGTCTTCGCAATTATAAAACTTTTTTGACCGATCCCAATATCTTAATTGCCTTGAGAAATACCATAGTTTACGGTTTCGGGAGCACAATATTGCAAAACATCTTAGGTCTTGCCTTTGCATTATTTTTAAATAAAAGATTTTTAGGGCGGAACATAACCAGAGTCATAATTTATCTGCAAGCCATGGTTGCCCCATTAATTATGGGCTACATGTATTATTTTATTCTCCAATACGACGGAGGAGCTTTGAATGACCTCGTAAAAATATTAGGGTTCGAAGCGGTCGACTGGCTGAGCAAGGGAAAAACAGCTATTTTGCTAATTATATTTATCAATACCATTCAGTTCGTAGGTGTATCTATGATCATTTATCTGGCCGGCCTGCAAGGCATCCCTGCTTCCTACTACGAGGCCGCAGAAATGGATGGTGCCGGTCCATGGAAAAAATTCCATTACATTACATTTCCTTTGCTGACCCCGGCAATTACAAGCTCTGTAATGCTTAACTTAATCGGCGGTCTGAAGCTGTTTGACATTATCGTTGCGTTAACGAACGGGGGACCCGGGTTCGCGACACATTCCCTGGCAACCTTGGTATCCCATACCTATTTCAGAGGTCAAAATGCCGGATATTCCGCTACGATTGGTATTTTTACTTTCCTGCTTATTATGGTGATCAGTATTTTAGTCATGTCATTTTTTAACCGAAAGGATGTGGAAGAATGAAGAAATCAAACAATTTTTCAGTGAGGACCATCATAGCCTTCCTCCTCTGCTGCTTTTTTCTAATTCCATTTTTTATTCTGATCGGCGTGGCTATGAAGAGTCCCTTTGATCTTAGTTCCAGATGGCTTTTGCCGGGTTATTTATATCTCGACAACTTTAGAATAGCCATTGAATATGGGGATATTCTGCAAAGCATTTTCAGTAATATTGTAATAACCGGAGGTTCCCTCCTTGGGATTATGGCAGTCGGAGCACTTGCCGCTTATCCTCTGGCACGCAATCCTTCCAAGCTGAATAAAGCTGTTATAACCTTTGTTCTGGGAATGATGATGGTTCCGGCACTCAGTTTATTGGTCCCCTTATACGGATTAATGAGTAAAATAGGAGGGATCAGTACCTATTGGGGAATTATTCTCATCTTCATTACATTTTCATTACCAACCAGTATCTTTTTGTATACTAATTTTATTGTGTCCATTCCCAAGGCTTTAGATGAAGCTGCGTCAATTGACGGATGCTCTCCCCTTCGTATATTTTTTCTTATCATTTTGCCGCAGCTGAAGCCGGTAACCGCTTCCGTCGTTATTATAACCGGAGTATCCTGTTGGAATGACTACATGTTTAGTTTGTATTTCCTTCAGTCACCGCAGATTAAGACGGTTACCTTATCTGTTGCAAGCTTTTTTACAATGACTTCAAGTGATATGGGAGCTGCAGCCGCAGGGGCCCTGCTTGGCATTATCCCAATTGTAACACTGTATTTCTTCTTGCAAAAATATTTTGTAAAGGGCATGATTGACAGTGCTATCAAGTAGTCTTCCTTCCCATGGGTTAGTCCGTCTTTACAATTTTGCATGAAATGTGTGCAGATAAATAACAGAAGCCGCAAACCTCCTATTCATCAGTATTTCTGTGTGCGGGTATTAGTTCGAATCCCGTCTCGCGCTTAATGATAAAGTTGGGAAGTCTTGATTATTCAAGGCTTCCCGTTTTTTATGTGTCTATAGCCCGTATACACTTGTAGACAGATGAGTTATCCGTTGTAGATTGATTCCCCGTCGGTAATGCAAATGCAGGCGTTACCGTCTGACTCACCATTCCTTGGCAAACCCACATTTATCACAACAGAGGAGGTTTTTTACTTGAAGCTGAAGCTGCTTTTATAGATGTCTTTTCAAGTAAATCATATCCACTAATTGCTGACCATTTTCATACATAGGATGGTCGTAATTGTCTACAAAAAAGTTTTTAACAATGTGTGATTTAGCAAATCCGCATTTCTCGTAAAAATGAAGTATCACAGGGCTATCGCCTGTTCCAACATATAACTCGTTACCAGATGTTTTGTAGTAATCAACAATAAATGAGATTAGATATTGTCCATATCCTTTCCTTTGATATTTAGGAACAGTTACAATATTCTTAATTTCATAAACGCCGGATTGCTCTTGTGTAACAACGCAAATCAGCTAAGACATATTTCATTTTCATGTCACTTTTAATCAACCTATTTCAATCAAAATTATAATGTGTACTCACATATTCAAAGCAGAAAGGTGATTTGTAACCATTATTGGAGTTTGTTGTAATGAGAAAAAAAGAATGCTATAATAATTGAAGTTATTGAATTGCATAAGATATTGTCTTCTAAAGAACAGCTCATATTTTTAAATTTTAAAGCAATTGCAACAGAACGATTTTGCAGCAATAAGATAAATCAGAATTTAAAGGAAGTGTATTTGCAATGAAAGATACAAAGAAACTAAAAATTAAAAAGTTTGTGAAAACTATTCTTATTGTAATGATATGCATTCTTGTTACAATCATTGGATATATCTTGTATGGAAAATATCAGTTAAGTAAGGTTCCAAAACTGTCATTTAAAGAAGCATTGGAGTATACAACCAAAGGAAATAAAAATTCTGTGATAACAGCAGGCGTTGTAAAGAATGGAGATACCTCTTATACAATATACGGTGAAAACGGTGAAGTGTTAACAAGCAAGCTACATACCTATGAAATTGGTTCTCTTACCAAAACAATGACATCAGCATTAATTAGTAAAGCAATTGATGAGGGAAAAATATCATTAGATGATACGATTGATGCATATTTGAATTTGCCAGAAGGAAAACATTATCCTACTATAATTCAATTGCTTACACATACATCAGGATATAAAGCTTATTATTTAGAAATACCAATGATAAAAAGTTTTTTTAGGAAGAAACGATTTCTATGGAATTACGGATGAGATGGTGTTAAAACATATCAAGAATGCCAATCTTAAGAATCAAGAATATTCATTTGATTATTCTAATTTTGGATATGCTACACTTGGACTTATTATTGAAGCTGTTTACAATAAAGAATATACTGCTTTACTTAATGAATATGTGCAGAAAGAATTGGGACTTGCTGACACTAGGATATCCGATGGTAACGGAGATTTAAACAATTACTTGTCTTGGAAAGACGGCGATACATATATGGCTGCTGGAGCTGTTACATCCAATATCGTCGATATGCTAAGCTACCTGGAACTGCAAATAAAAGAAAAAGGATATTTAAAGAGATGCCATGAAAGCCTGATGAAAATTAATGCATCTCCTAAAAGCTATGAGGCAATGGGAATACGAATGGATGAAATTGCCATGGGTTGGATTATTGATACTGATAATAATATTATTTGGCATAATGGTGGTACAGACGATTATAACTGTTATATGGGATTTAATG
>JAEZFH010000348.1 GCA_023437885.1 Bacillota bacterium
GTCATAGGCACTCTCGTAAGCTTCCTGGCTTCTTGCAAAACCCGCCTTATATACCCCATTGTTGATTTCATGGAATAAGATCTCGTTTCGTTCGTTGATTTCCTCCCGGTGTTCCTCCGGATATAAATCCGGGGCCCCCTCCTTATGAAATGCTTTCCAGGCGTTCTCAAAGGAAAGGGTGATATTAGGATAGTCGTTATTTACCACCTTTTTGGAAGACAGGTCTACGATTGCCGGAACGGTAAATCTTCCCTTGTAATCCGGGTCTGCCTTATAATATACTTCGCTTACATATTTAATCTGTAATTCGGGATCCACCGCACCTTCATCCAAGGTAAAAGCCCAGTCACACCGCTCTATCTCCGGCCGGATCGGATCGGCTGTCCCAAGGCTGATCACCTGGTCCAATCCCAGGAGTTTTCTTACAATCACCGCCCGGTGCGCCCAGGGACAGGCAGGCGACCAGAGCAGCCGGTACCGTCCGGCTTCTACTGGAAGCTCCTCTTTTCCGGACCCGAATGGTGTAATAAATTGATTCCTCTGTCTCTGAAAACTGCCCTTCTGTTCCACTTCTGATCCCAACCAGCCATTTACTGTCATACTATTATCCCCCTTCTAATCCCGGCAGCCTGTCAGTCTGTTAAGCCGGCAGATACTCTATCTCCAAATTTTTCTCCGCGGTTATGCGGTTCCTTCCATATCGAAATATCCGGTCCCTTGGCCAGGATTCCATAGGGATTCTCGGCATGGTTCCCCAACTGATAGCCCTTTTTGATGGCATCAAAATCGGTAGTATCGCCAAAGCCCGGTGTTTGATACAGATCCTTTGCATAATTCCATAGATTAGGAAAATCAATAATCCGGTTCCGATTGGTCCGGAACACAAGATAATATGCCGCATCAAACCGTGCCAGTGTGACATAGAGCCGGATATCCGAATCAGTAATTCTATCCCCCAGCAGATAGCGGCTTTTGGCAAGGCGCTCTTCCAGCCAATCCAGTCTTGCGAACAGGGTATCATAGGCCTTTTCATATTCTGCCTGGGATTGGGCGAAGCCGGCTTTGTATACTCCATTGTTCACATCATGAAAGATGATATCGTTCAATGCATCAATTTCTTCCCGCAGATCCTCCGGATACAAATCCGGCGCATCCTCCTTGTGGAATGGCTTCCATGCGGTTTCCCAATAATTAGTCAGCTTAAAATAATCATTATTTACCACTTTCTGTTCCCTGATGTCTACAACCGCAGGAACCGTCGCCCTTCCGGTGTACTCCGGATCTGTTTTGGCATAGATCTCAGGCAGATAACGGATCTTAAGCACAGGGTCCACTCCGCCTTCATCCAGGGAAAATTCCCATCCCTTCTCCGTACGGACCGGGTTGGCAGTTCCGACACTGATCACCTGATCCAGCCCCAGAAGCCGGAAGGCAATAATCTGTCTATGGGCCCAGGGACAGATTGGCGTCCACAAAAGACGGTAGCGTCCGGCTTCCACCGGTAACTCCCCCTCCTTATCCCCAAAGGGTGTGCTAAACCGATTCTTTTGTCTCTGGAATGCACCGGTTTGGGTAATCTCATGTGCATTTTCAGAAGTAGCAATTTTTAATTCTTCCGCCATAATCTTCATCCTTTCAATTCATATTAAATGGAGTATTCATTCCCCGACAGCATATTGATTTGAAGCAGGAATTCCTTTAAGCGTTCGCTGCCCGGGTTCTCAAAGATCTCCCTTGGTGTTCCCTGTTCGACGATTCTGCCGCCTTCCAGAAAGATCACACGGCTTGCTACGCTTTTTACAAAGTTCATTTCATGAGTCACCAATAATATTGTATTACCATCCTGTGCCGCCTTACGGATGGTTTTTAATACCTCTCCCACCAACTCCGGGTCCAGCGCAGAGGTCGGTTCATCCATGAGCAGTACCTTGGGTTCCATCGCCAGTGCTCTGGCTATGGCTACCCGCTGCTGCTGGCCGCCGGAGAGATGCCTCGGGTAATGATAGAGGCGGTCACTCATACCAACCTTCGCCAGTTGGTTTCTTGCGGCCTCCTCCGCTCTTTTTTTGTCATATTTTTTAACTATCCGCAGCCCCTCCATCACATTTTCCAGGGCGTTTTTATGCTTGAACAGGTTAAACTGCTGAAATACCATTTCCGTATGCTGCCTAAGCTGCAGTTTTTTCTTTGGGGATTTATTGGTCAGGTCGAAGCGGTTTCCTTCGATGGATACCTCACCCTGCTCCGGCTTCTCCAGCAGGTTCAGGCAGCGAAGCAGCGTGGATTTCCCGGTTCCCGACGGGCCGATAATCGCCACCACTTCTCCCTGTTCAATATCCAGGTCAACCTGCTCCAATACAATATTTGATCCAAACCGTTTGCTCAAGCCCCTGATTTCTACAAAGCCCATATCTTTCTCCAATCCACCGCTCCTGGCGGTATCACATGCTTACCGTTTCTCCCTGCAGAATCCCGGACCGCTTTTTCAGCTTCGGAGGTTCCTCCGGTACACTGAATTTCTTTTCCAGTAATCCGAATAATTTTTCTACCACTACGGTTATTACCCAATAAATAATTGCCAGGGAGCAATAAACCTCGAAGTAGCGGAAATTATTACCGGCTAAAATCTTTCCCTGTGCGGTCATCTCAACCACCGAACAGGTAAATGCCAGTGAAGTCCCCTTGATCAGGGCAATCAGGGAGTTTCCGAGAGAAGGCAGTGCCACTACCAGAGCTTCCGGAAGGATGATGCGCCGCATCACTTGAAAATTAGACATTCCAAGAGATTTTGCCGCTTCCAGCTGCCCCTTATCCACAGAGGTAATGGCAGCCCGGATGCTTTCCGAATCAAAGGCGGACTGGTTCAGTCCCAGCGCCACCATCGCAAACAGAATGGAGGGTACGGCGTTGATATTATAATTCGTTCCATAATAGTAATTAAAATATTTTAATGCAATCGGAATACCAAAGTAAGACAGATAGAGCTGTACGATTATGGGGGTACCGCGCATCACCGATACAAAGCCCGCAGCAATATTGCTGAGAATGGGTGTATTATTCTTTTTAACAATCGCGATCAGGAGTCCGAAAAACCACCCGACCAGCATCGCTACCAGCGTTAGCTGAAGCGTTACCGGAAGATATACCAGCAATTTTGGTATTTGGGTAAAAACCAGCCTGAAATCAAATAATTTTGCCATGAAAGAAGCTCCTTATCTTGTATATGGAGTATAATCCTCACCAAAATATTTTACGTTAATCTCTTTTGAAGTACCGTCGGCGATGACTTCCTGAAGGGCTTTATTGATATCTTCCTGCAGCTGGTCATTTCCCTTGCTGATCAGCAAATAGCTGTAGGGTTCGGACATCAGGTTGGAGGAAACCTCATTGGATACTTCCAGCTCCTTCAAATTGAAGTTGTACTCTCTATTGTAATATTCATACATAGGCTTATCAATCAACAGGAAATCATATTTTCCGGACTCGATATCCTGTAACTGCAGTACCAGATCTTCCTCAGTATAGTTGATCTTGATGAGTTTATCCGGATTTGCCGTATTATAATTTTCTACCGCCGTGGTGGAATTGATTGCAGGGGAGCCGACAAAATCCAGTCCTGCCAGATCGGATAAAGTCGTCACACTATCCAATGAGTCATTATCGGAAGCCACAATCGCCACATATCGATTTTCAAAAATCGGATCGGAAAACAGATATTTTTCTTTTCGCTGCTCATTCATCGCAAAATTGTTCACACCGATCTGATAGCGGTCTGAATCAAGTCCGGCAAAGATAGAGGGAAAATCCGTTTTTTCCAGGATCAGTTCATATTGGGGCAGTTTGTCAAATACCGCTTTGATTAATTCGATATTATGCCCTGTCAATTCATTGCTGTCATCCACATAGGTGAAGGGCTTGGGGCTGCCGCCGGTAGCGGCATATACCTTAATTGCTTCTGCGGCAGGTACCTCGGTAGGCTCTGCGGTTGGTGCTGTGGTCGGTTCGGCTGCGTTGGTGGCAGCGGCAGTCGGTTCCTTTGCTGTGTTGGAATTATTATCCGAAGCTTTCTGACATGCAGTTAAGGCTCCGGTTAAAACAGCCACCGTCAATAGTCCCAAAGTAATTTTTTTCATAAATCTCTTCATTCTAAAAATCCTCCTTTTAATACATATTAAATATGTATGTTTTATATGTTTTATCATGATATGTATCATATGCTCTTTTTTTTTAATTGTCAATACTCCTTTTATTTTATTTTTCATTCTCCAAAGGTGCTTTGTCTCTGATCGAATCACAAGAAAAAAGACAAGAAAAAAGATATGAAAGGCTAAATCACAACCCTCCATATCTTTTATACTTTCTTTTTCATACACAGTATACTACCGCATGCAAATTCAAATTTCCAAGGCTAAGAATAAGTAAGCCTATGCTTTTATTTCACAGAAAAATGTCCTATGCCACTAAAAAAGCGGCTCATGGCCGCTTTTATCATTAGTGTTATACCCAAAATGCCGTTTCCTGTATTTTGACTCCTAGCAAAGCTAGGTGGGTAACCGCACATAAGCTTCTGCCTTCCACTGCAATCGGTGGCCTGACATCCACTTACGAATAATAGGAATCCCTTTTTAATCATGTAGGTTCAAAATAACAGGAGTGTCGCACATCTCAGGAATATTATTGCTATTCGTTTTGATATTTATATTATAATCTATTATACTCTTTTTTTCAAGATTTTTATCTGTTTTTAGCAGAGCAACTTTTTCCACCTATGTCAAATCCTCGTCAAAAGCCGGAAAACGAAAGATAAATTCCGAACCGACTCCGGGAGTGGAACATACCTGGATTTCTCCCTCGTGCTTGATCGCAATCTGCCTTGCAATTGCCAGGCCAAGGCCGGTACCGCTGGCATTCTGGCGCAAATTGGACTTATAGAATTTTTCAAAAATATTACTGATCTCCGAAGGATCAATACCGATGCCCTCATCACGGATCGATACCATTATTTTATCCGTCCTGTTGATTTTTATGTGCACGGTTTTATTTTCCTCAGAGAACTTGATCGCATTATCTAAAATTACCATGAACATCTGTCTCAGGCGGTCATAATCGCCGAGGATCATATTCACCGGCGAATCCTTGCATACATCAATTACAATGCTTTTCTTTTCCGCAATCGTTCCGGCACTGCGTATGATATCTTCAAACACCTGATTTAGATTCACAGGTTCACGCAGGGTGGCAAAATCCGGATTCTGCATTTTAGACAACAGCAGCAGGTCACCCACCAGACGTTCCATTGATTTGCATTCGGAGAGCATTCGGTTGTAATACTGCTGCACCTTCTCCTCCTCCTGCACCACTCCGTCAGAAAGCGTTTCTGTATAAGCCCGGATGACTGTGATCGGGGTTCGAAGTTCATGGGATACATTGGCAAAGAAGTCGAGCCGCATCTGATCCAGTTTCTTACGCTCGATATCATTCTCCAGCAGCTTCTCGGAGAGGATATCCACGGTTTTTGCCAGATCACCTAATTCATCGTCCCTCTTAATCCCGGTCTTAGCTTTAAAATTACCGGCCGCCAATTCCAGCGCGGTCACACGCATTCTTGTAATCGGCAGGGACAATTCTGTCGCAAAGATAATAACTATAATAAAAGATATTCCCAGGGCAACCACACTGCTCATAACTATATTTAATAAGCCACTCTCAATGAGATCCGTCTGATCCTTATTAAAGCCGACAATCAGGATTGCACCCGCTACCTCCCGTCCAATACCATAGATCGGAGCGGATACCGTGATTATACTCTGCTCATAGACATCATCAAAGCGCTTTTGGTCATCCTCATGGCCTCGAAAGGCTTCATTAATGCTCTCCACATATGGCGCATATTCCGGGGTAGCGATGAACTCCTCATAGGTATCACCGGTCTCCAGAGATGAACTCATGAAGTTAACCGCATTGGGATTGGATATGGTCCAGATATTCCAGTCATTAACATTCTTAATCATATTGATATCGTCCAAAAACCCCTCTTTACCGCTTATGATATAATCTGTCGCCATGGTGCTGATGGTGTTCGCCTGGCGCTTCATCTCTTTCGTATTCTTTTCCATCGTCATATCACCGTACAGCTTCATGAAGATAAGACAGATCAATAC
>JAEZFH010000422.1 GCA_023437885.1 Bacillota bacterium
CACCCCGATAATTGCAATGACGGATACGATATAGGCAAAGGTAACAAAGCCTGTAAAAATACCAATCGCGCCCTGGAAATGGAAGCTTAAAGCGATACGGTCCATAATTGTGAAAACCAGGAGTACCAGATAAAGCGGCAATAAGAGCCGGGCAGTTGCCTTGAATTCTGGCTTTATTAATTTTGTTAGCATTTGAACACCTCCCTGAATAATGTGTCTATGGATTTTCCTTCCTTCTGTCTGATATCATCCACCGAAGCCTGGAGTGAGATACTTCCATTCTGAAGGAATACAACCTCATCCAGAACTTTTTCGATATCTGCGATCAGATGGGTTGATATCAGCACGGTTGCATTTTCGTTGTAATTTGAGATGATGGTATTCAGGATATAATCTCTGGCAGCCGGATCAACGCCTCCGATGGGTTCATCCAGGCAGTATAGGTCGGCCTTTCGGCTCATGACCAGGATCAGTTGAACCTTTTCCTTGGTACCCTTTGACAGAGCCTTCATGCGCTGCTTGGGATCCAGGTGCAGCCGGTCAAGCATCTCGTAGGCCTTTTTCTCGTCAAAATCCGAATAAAAGTCTCTGTAAAAATCAATAGTTTCAGAAACACGCATCCAGTCGGGAAGATAAGCTCTCTCCGGCAGGTAGGATACGACTTTTTTGGTTTCCGGGCCCGGAACCTTGTTATCCACCAGGAGTGTTCCCGAAGTAGGTACCAGCAGACCGTTAATTAGCTTGATCAATGTGGTTTTACCGCTGCCGTTGGGCCCCAGAAGACCAACGATCCGCCCTCGCTCCAGGGTAAGATTAATACCGGAGAGTGCGGTATGGGCAGAATACTTTTTGGTAAGTGATTTACACTCTAATAATGTACTCATTTATTCGTCTCCATTCTGATTAATTGCTGCTAATTTAGGATGTGAAAGCGCTGCTTTCCTATTGGTCAGATACAATAGTTGCAATGTTAATTATCTTTTAGCTGACTTTTTGAAAAATCAAGGATAGAAATTTTTCAAATTGCTTCCATCCTATGGATAAGCATCTTTAATAATCTGTTTTAATAATTTCCATAATCAATGCCAGAGTCTCCTGCGGGGTGAAGCCATGCTGTCTCATCCGTTCAAGAAATTCCAGAATCCTCTCCCTGGCAGATAGTCCCTTCAGGTTTTTGATCATTGCTTCGTCCGAAGTGATAAATCTTCCGGTGGTCCGGTTAGTGTAAATCAATCCGGTGCGTTCCAGCTCAGACAGTGCTTTCTGCATCGTATTCGGATTCACGCATGCATCTGCTGCCATGTCTCTGACGGAAGGCAGTTTGTCTCCCGGTTTATAATAACCGGATATGATTCCAGCCTGTATCTGTTCAATCAGCTGGATATAAACGGGCCGTTCTGAATCAAGCTCCCATTGCATCTTTACAACTCCTTTCAATCTGATTACAGTTTTTATGTTGTGTCACTGTATTAAGTGATTAATACAATAATACATCAATATAAATCGATTGTCAATCCCTGCTAATAAAAAATTTTTCATATTTTTTTCCTTTTCCATTCGGACTTTATAGTTTATAATGAAAACAATGATTTTGAATACCGTATGACAGGGGGGAGAATTTTGGAAGCAAATGACAGGATTAAGGTAATCAAAGGAATCGGAGAGAAGACGGAGCAACTGTTTCATAAGCTTGGAATAGAGACGGTGCAGCAGCTGCTTGAGCACTATCCCAGAGGATATGAAGAATTTGAGCGTCCGGTGATGATCACCTCCGTCGCAGAGGGAGAGGTTAAGGCGATTGAAGCTTCCATCACCAAGACTCCGGGAATTAAGCGCATCAGAAATCTTCAGATTGTCAGTGCTTCGGTGAAGGATGCTTCCGGCACCATGCATCTTACCTGGTTCAATATGCCCTTTCTGCAGAAGACCTTGCGCAGCGGCTACCATTACATTTTCCGCGGAAAGGTGATTCGCAAGAACGGTGTTCTCGTTATGGAACAGCCCGGTATCTACCAGAGAGAAGATTATTACAAGCTGTTGAAGGTGATGCAGCCCATCTACCCCCTCACTCAGGGGATGACCAATACCATGATTTCCAAGGCAATCCGTCAGGTGTTCTCGGAGCTGGAATTGGCAAAGGATTATATCCCTAAGAAGCTGGTAAAGGAATATCAGCTGATGGACCGGACGAAGGCGATGAAAGAGGTGCATTTTCCCCAGGACAGAGAGCGGATGATGAAGGCAAGGCAGCGGCTGGTCTTCGATGAATTCTTCCTGTATTCCCTGGCTCTTCGCAAGCTGAAGGAAAAGAAAACGCTGCTTCTGTCAGAGTACCGGATGAAGTCCTGTCCGGAATGCGAGGACTTGATCAAAAGCTTTCCCTATGCCCTCACCGGGGCACAGCTTCGGGTATGGGAAGAGATCCGTAGGGATCTTGAGGGGGAATATGTGATGAACCGGCTGATCCAGGGGGATGTAGGCTCCGGCAAGACCGTGTTGGCAATCCTGGCCTTGGTTATGGCGGTGAAGAACGGCAGCCAGGCCTGCTTTATGGTCCCTACGGAAGTGCTGGCAAAGCAGCATTATAAATCCCTGGAGAAGATAGCGGCGGAATTTGGCTTCTCCATCAGTCTTTTGGTCGGGTCTATGACCGCAAAGGAAAAAAGAGAAGCTTATGAGCGGATTAAGTCCCATAAAACGGATATAATAATAGGTACTCATGCACTCATCCAGGAGAAGGTGGAATATGACCGGCTGGGGCTGGTAATCACGGATGAGCAGCACCGCTTCGGAGTAAAGCAAAGGGAAGCACTGATGAATAAGGGAGGGAATCCCCATGTGCTTGTTATGAGTGCGACACCCATTCCCAGAACTCTGGCCATCATATTGTATGGTGATTTGGATATCTCCATTGTGGACGAGCTTCCGGCTAAGCGTTTACCGATCAAGAACTGTGTTGTGGATACCAATTACCGGCCGAACGCCTACCGTTTTATCGCGAAGCAGGTTGCGGAGGGGAGACAGGCTTATGTCATCTGTCCCATGGTGGAGGAGAGCGAAGAGATCGAAGCAGAGAACGTTATCGATTATACACAGCGTATGCAGGAGGAGCTTCCGCCCGGAATAATTGTGGAGTTTTTGCATGGCAAGATGAAGCCGAAGGATAAGAATGATGTTATGGAACGCTTCGCCGGCGGCGAGATTCATGTTCTGGTATCCACTACGGTAGTAGAGGTAGGGGTCAATGTACCCAATGCCACAGTAATGATGGTGGAGAATGCCGAACGTTTCGGACTGGCACAATTGCACCAGCTGCGCGGCCGGGTCGGACGCGGGGAGCATCAGTCCTACTGTATCTTTGTCTGCGGCAGCAGCAGCCGGGACGCTTGGGAGAGGCTTGAGATTCTGAACAAATCCAACGACGGCTTCTTTATTGCCGGTGAGGATTTGAAGCTGCGAGGACCCGGGGATGTCTTCGGAATCCGTCAGAGTGGTGATATGGATTTCAAGCTTGGGGATATCTACAATGATTCCGGGATATTGAAATCGGCGGCAGATGCAGTCAAGAGTCTCAGGGACAGTGATGTGGAAGCGATCTTTGACAGCAATCCGTATTTGGAGGAGCATATTCTGAACCGGAACTCTAATACACTGTAATAGATGCTTAACCGGCTATAATATAGAAATGTAAAATAATCTTAAGAATTATACAGGGAATAATACTTCCTAAAT
Organism: Bacillota bacterium; assembly: GCA_023437885.1. GTDB lineage: Bacteria > Bacillota > Clostridia > Lachnospirales > Lachnospiraceae > Mobilitalea. The sequence goes on from JAEZFH010000422.1 coordinate 3,733, forward strand.
ATGTTATTATCACTTATACTGTAGGAAACGGCATAGCAAACACCGGTTTATAGCATTCCGTATGACAGTATGTATGATATGGAACGGGAGTTTATCAGGATTTTATTCATTTAATCATTAATCATTAATTATTATGAGGTAGGGCATGGAAAAGGGAAAGGATACAAGCCAGAATAGAACAGCACTGTCAATGCTTTCTGTCGTGATTCCGGTATATCAGGAGGGCAGCCACATCAGGAAATCCGTAGGAGTGATCGAAGAGGTTCTGATCGTAAATCAGATATCTTATGAATTCGTGCTGGTGGATGACGGCTCCAGAGACAATACCTGGCTGGAGCTGAAAGGCATGGCAGAGCAGAATGAGCATGTCAATGCATTGCGCCTCAGCCGGAATTTCGGCAAGGAATCCGCTCTTTGCGCAGGACTGGAGTATGCCCGCGGAGACATGATTCTGGTGATGGACAGTGACCTTCAGCACCCTCCGGGACTAATTCCGGAGATGGTTAGAAGCTGGAGGGAAGAGGGGTATGATGTTGTGGAAGGCATAAAGAGCTCCAGAGGCAAGGAGAATATCATCTATAAGCTCTGTGCCAAGTTCTTCTACTATATCATTTACCGGACGGCTGATATCGATCTGGGCCAGGCCTCTGATTTTAAATTATTGGACCGGAAGGTAGTAGAGGCGTGGAAGGAAATGCCGGAAAGAGCAACCTTTTTCCGGGGAATGTCCGCCTGGCTGGGTTTTGAACGCAAGCAGATCTGCTTTGATGTGGCAGAGCGGGTGAACGGCAAGACGAAGTGGTCCCTGCTCCTGCTGGTCCGGCTGGCAGCCAATGCGATTACCTCCTATACCTCCGTACCGCTTCATTGCATTACGGTTCTTGGAATATTATTGTTCCTTGGTGCGATTGTTCTTGGAATTCAAACCCTATACATGTATTTTTCCCACAGGGCATTGAGCGGCTTTACCACAGTAATTCTGCTGCAGCTGATTATCGGCAGCTCCATTATGATCAGTCTGGGAATGATTGGAATATATTTAACCAAAATCTATAAGGAAGTGAAATCCCGGCCGAGATATCTGGTCTCCAATTGTATCCGGGGCGGTGAGAAGCGTGAAGAAAAAGCATCCTCACACTAATGAAATTCCCATTTTGAACTTCTATCCATTATGCTGTTTACGGCAGCAGGACCAGAAGTGTGAAAGAAAGTATCGTGGAGGTAAAAATGTTAGGTGTGATATATATTCTGCTCTCCTTCTGTGTTGGCTGGGCAATCTGTGCATATGCGTTTCCTGACCTGGGACACAAGGCGGAGTCAGACTATCTGGGAAGGAAGATATCGGTCAGTCCGTACCTTCTCCTGTTGCCGGCATGGTATGTAACCGGAACTCTGGCTCTGACCTGGACAACCTATGGGCTGGCATATCTGTTCAGAGGCAGCGAAGAGCCTTTATTATATGCCAACAGCATATCCCTGCCTTTGGCACTGGTGGTAACCGTATCTGCTTATGTTCGGAAGAAGCATCTGGCAGGGGCCTTCAGGCTGACCCTCCCGGATAAGGATAAGAGAGCCTTTCGTCTGGAGCTGCTGTATGTGGTTGCTGTGGTTTTTCTGGCCAATCTGTTAATGTGGGTTACTTTTTTTGTTAATGGAGATAATTTATATGTTGGAGTATCGGTATTCAGTGATTTTTCACCCCACATAGGAATGATTCGTTCCTTCTCCTACGGCAATAATTTTCCTACCACCTATCCACATTATGCCGGGGAGGATATCAGATACCACTTTATGTTCCAGTTCCTTGCCGGTAATCTGGAATATCTGGGACTTAGGATAGATTATGCTTTTAACCTACCGAGTATTATCAGCTTTATCAGTGCCTTTTTCTTGCTTTACCTGCTGGCGGTGAAGCTGACGGGCAAGCTTTGGGGAGGAATTCTGTCGGGCCTGTTTTTTGCCTTTCGCAGTTCAAAAACTTTGTTCCTGTATCTGTCCGCACTCCCCCGGGGAGCGGGGATATGGAACGCATTATCCGAAAATACGGATTTTATAAGCAGCACTCCCAATGAGGAGTGGGGGTTATGGAATCTGAATGTATATTGTAATCAGCGTCATCTGTCCTTTGGTTTGACTGCCATATTCTTGATTTTGCTGCTGTTTATACCCCATCTTTACGAGATGTTCCGGGAACTTCAGGATTATCTTAAGGACAGGCCGGAGCGCGAGAACAGGGCTGTGATGAACCGGCTTGCCTCTCTGCCCGGCATCATAAAGCGGATCTTTTTTACCAGAGCAGGCTGGGAGATCAGGGATCTGCGAACCCCAATTGCGGCAGGCCTCCTGTTGGGCAGCCTTTCATTCTTTCATGGGGCGGCAGTCATTGGTTTGTTGTCGGTATTGTTTGTGATGGCGGTTTTCGCGGGGAGACGTTTGGAGTTCTTAATTACGGCATTGCTGGCCGTAGCATTGTCCTTCCTGCAGACGAAGCTGTTCATCCATGGTTCAGCGGTTGCCACTCAATTCTTCTTTGGCTTCATTGCTGAAAATAAGACAGTTTTCGGTGTATTGGGCTATCTGAACCGGCTGCTGGGCATTCTGCCCTTTATCCTGCTTGCGGCACTGTGCCTGGAGAAAGGAGCAAACCGGTATTTACTGCTGGCGTTTACTGCTCCCCTGGTTTTTGCCTTTACGGTATCGCTGACCGTGGACGTTT
>JAEZFH010000472.1 GCA_023437885.1 Bacillota bacterium
GCACTGACCAAGATTCCTGCTGCCCGGTTTCCGTCATAATTTTTCAATTTTGTATCCAACTCCCCACACCACCTTTAAATATTTTGGATTTTTCGGATCTATTTCAATTTTCTCCCGGATATTGCGAACATGGACCATAATGGTATCGGTCCCCACCGGACGTTCGTTCCATACCTTCTCATAGATTGCATCCGCGGAGAAGACCTGCCCCGGATGCTTCATCAGCAATGCCAATATCTTAAATTCCAGAGGAGTAATCTTCACCGGACAGCCGTCCACACTCACCTGCACCGTGTTTTCATTCAGCTCAAGACCGCCGCAGATATACACATTCTCTTCCTGATTATTTAGAGCACCGCGGTACTTGGTATAACGTCTGAGTTGGGAATTGACCCTTGCCAGAAGCTCCATCGGCGCAAAGGGCTTTGTTACATAATCATCCGCACCGATATTCAAGCCAGTTACCTTATCAATCTCTTCCGATTTAGCCGTCAGCATAATTACCGGGAATTCATACTTCTCGCGAAGTTTCATCGTCATGGTGATGCCGTTCATTCTTGGCATCATAATATCTATAATCGCCAGATGGATTTCCTGCTTCTCCAGAAGCTCTAATCCTTCCACTCCATTGGCTGCTTTATAAACGGTATATCCCTGATTTCTTAGAAAAATGCCGATCCCTTCCAGTATTTCCTTGTCATCCTCAACTACCAGTACATGATATGAATCCATTGCGCCCTCCCTAGACCTCTCTTGCTTCTGAATTTTATCCATTCCTTATACTCTATCATTATGATCCATAAGAATACTTATCATAATACTCTATAATAATACCCTATTACACAGCAAAAGCAAATTCCATATGGTATTTAATCACAGCCGGCTAATATACCAGCCGTTTTTGATATTCTTCAAAGTTCCTCAGGTCGTCTGTCTTCACTATCCCAAGTTCTTCAAAGCTGGCAGTAATCCTGCAAAAGGGCAGAGGAATCACATAACGGTCCCATCTGGATTTCAATCTGATTACACGGCGGCAGCGAAAATGGACCGATACCATCTCCTTTCCGGCTTCAGAAGCAAGCAGGAACAGCAGTTTCTTCGGCTCATGGAGGGGCCCCAGCGGACCATCCAGTGCAGCCGCCAATATTTCTCCGTGTGCCCTGCTCTCCTGCTTCAGTTCCTTGAAAAAGGGGCGCATTTTAAGCCCGTCGGGCAACCGAATCGCTTCTGCTCCTAATTGATGAAGCATACGCTCTATCGTATCCCCGCGCCGGTCCGAAGTAACAATCACCTTAATCCGGTCATGGCACCCGGCAATCCGGTGCAATACGAGCTGCATACAGTAGCTATCCCCATGCCAATAACCCACCATACAATTATTCTTCACTCTTTCCGGATGATTTAATTCCACGGTGCCGGTCAGCAATATCAATTTCAGGTAAGAGAGAAATAATCCGGCTTGTAATCGGGTAGTTATTCTGGTATTCATACTCAGGCTCCATCCTTCTCTGATATAAAACATTTTGGTAACACTTCTGTACGCCTTTCGCAATATTGGAGGAAAGATACCCGCCGGCATCTTCCTTTGCCTTCCTGCCCATGTCCTTGGCCATCTTCTCATTCTCTGCCAGCTTAATGAGCTTCTCTGTCCAGGCTCCGAGCTCCTCTTCTGTACTATATCCGTTCCGCCCATCTACGACCACATCACGCACCCCGCTGGCTTTTACCGCAACCACCGGCAAGCCCGCTGCCATTGCCTCCAAGAGTACGATCCCCTGGGTCTCAGAGGTAGATGCAAATAAGAATGCATCGCAGGCATGATAATAATTGCAGAGCCGCTCATGAGAAATACTTCCGCAAAAAATAATATTATTCTCCAAGCCAAGCTCCGCCGCCATATTCTCAAGAACGGGCCTGAGTCCGCCTTCTCCGATCAAAAGCACCTTAAAGCAGTCTCCCTTCTTCTCCTTGAAGCATTTGATCCCCTGAAGAAGAAATTCTATATTCTTCTCCTTCTCCAGCCTGGATACGCTGCAAAAGAGATATCGGGCGCCTCCTGCGTAATTTCTGCGCAGCCTGCCTGCCTCTTCCGGGTCATATTGAAATTCTTCTTTTCCTAATCCCGTCGGAACCACTTCAATATCCGTTACAATCCCCTGCTCCAGCAGATATTCCTTCATACTGGCAGAGGGTGCAAATACCAGGCTGCAGCCGTTGATAAACCACCGGTTATGTGCTGTTACCAGTCTCATGGCACTGTCTGTTGCCAGCCTCCGTCTTGGGGTAGCCGGTTCCGAATTCCTCATGGACGCAGCCGTCCCGCCCTTGCCAAAGAGCTTCAGATAATGGAGATAACGTTCATATCTGGTATGGTAGGTCAATATGACGGGTATATTATATTTCCTTCCCAGATACCTGGCCACATAACCGATCAGCATCGGATGGTGGACATGGATCAGGTCAAAGGACAGAGAGGCAAAGGTTCTCTCAATAACCGGATCAAATACATTGGGTATGGTATATTCTCCCTTGGCTTTATGTTTCAGGGAATGATACCGAATAACATACTCCTCCTTCTCCTCTCCTTCATAGCTTGGGGCAAAGACATAAACCTCATGGCCCAGGCATCTCAGCTCAGCGGCAAGCCGTTCAATTGATATCGGAACTCCTCCGATAAAGGGCTTATAATTATTTGTCATCATCGCAATCCTCATATTCCATCATTCCTTTCCGGATTGTTCTCTTCGCCTTGGTAACTCCTTCTCCTCTTCTTAGATATTTCCTATGCCAATATCTGCAGCACCGATTCTCCAAAGAAATAACCTGCCCCCACAAATACCAGGTTCCATACCAATATCCCCAGCGCGGATGCAACGGAATAACCGATAAAATCCAGCTTAAGAATACCTGCCGGTATGGAGATGATCGTCCGAAACATGGGTATCAGCTTTCCGATAAATAATCCCAGATATCCCCTGCTTCGTATCCGCTCCATGGTTTTGTCAATTACTTCCCGGTGCTTCGGGTGCTTTTTAAGATATTGCTTTAGCATCAGATCTCCGCCGTATCTTCCCAGCAGATACAGCACCCAGCTTCCACAAAGCCCAGCCGCAACTGACAACAGAAGCGCCCAGCCAAAGCCAATTCCCCCTTTGGATGCCCATATTCCGGCAAGGGGCATAATGATTCCCGCCGGAAACCCCGGAAGATTTAAGTATTCCAAAAACACTATGACGAATATCGCCACTCCTCCGTATCGGTAAAAATAATCGGTCAGCATTTGAATATCCATATAATTTCCTCTTTCTAAAGCATCTTATTTTCATGATTCTTTCCTCTCTTCCGGCTTCCGCAAGGAAAACGCCCCTGCTGAAGTTCTGCATCCGTACCGGTAACAGTATTTCACAGTTCGTTTCAAAATTTGTTTGGGTTTCTTTCCATAATAATATTAACGTTAGAATCTAAAGACTGCCTCCAGATAAAACTGAAGTTTTTCTTAAGATTTCCTTTCTTCTCCGAACACAGATCCAATTCGGTATGATGCTACCAGATAACCATTGGCCAGCTTTTTACCAAATCCTGATTTATGCATAAAAAAACACCCCATTCGGGGTGCTCATCCTAATCGATTTGATATCCAATCGAAATTTATATACAGTTATACAGCCGTTTAATATACCTTAATCTCTGTCAGGCATACCTCATCCCTTGCTGAGGTAATATGGACGACCAGACGTTTCAACCGCTCATTCAGCGTATTGGTGAGAGGATTCTGCCCTTGGAAGGGATCCCAGAGCTTACATATCTTCCATAAGGTGCGGTTTCAGACGCAGCTGGGCGCAGGGATCAACCTCAATAACGCCATCGCCAAGGCGGCGGACGGCTTGCGGGAAGTAATCTCAGCGCTGCAGCTGAGGGGTTTTGAGAACTCCTGCCAGTTCTGCGGTTCTACGGAAGGAGTCGAGAGCTATTGTATCGGCAGCGCCCCGGCACATATGTGTTCCAGTTGCTACCATGATTATTGCGAGGCTAACGAGGATAATCTACAGACGGAGGCAATGAAAAAAGAGAATCTGATCGGCGGCATTGCAGGCGCATTTTTGGGGACCCTGCTGGGAGCGGTTTGCATCGTACTGCTGGGCCAGCTCGGCTATGTCGCCTCCCTCTCCGGCCTGGTAATGGGCGTGTGTGCGCTAAAAGGCTATGAGCTGCTGGGCAGCAAGTTAAGCATAAAGGGCATTATAATAAGCTCCCTGCTGATTATTGCCATGGTATATGTGAGCCAAAACGTTGATTATGCCATTTCGGTTGCGAAGGTCTATGAGGTGGACATGATATCGGCATTCCGGGCAATCCCTGATCTTTTGAAGGAGGGGTACATTGAGTCGTCCCCCTATTACACGAATCTCGCTATGCTGTATGCATTCACGGCATTGGGTGCCGTCCCCACGATCTCCAATGTGCTGAAGAACAAGCGGAAAGCAAATGTTATCTATCGCCTTGGAGCATAAGAATTGATTAGTTGAATTCTCTCTAAAAGCCTGCCGGGCATACTCGGCTCAAACGAGGTACTTCATTCGTAAAGTACCTCGTTTATGTCCAGGTTATTTGTGTTGGCGTGACGCCGATTTTTCTTTTCGCTCCCTAATGAGATCTTTTCGTATTAACATAAAAAGATATTGAAGAAATCCCTCTCAATATCTTTATTTATCTATTGGTTTTTAAAGCTGACAGATAGTTCATGACTTCATAAAAAAATACTTGCATTCTCTGGTTGCTCTTTTACCTCTAGTATTCAATTTCCTGTAAAAACAAGCCCTGGGCACTGGCAGGTGCGCTGGCTGCCTCGGGTGAACTCATGTCCAAAATAGCATCCAGATCCGCTATCAATCGTTCCTGCAGCCCGATATCAAGTAAGGTGCTAACAATCATTCGGGCCATATTATGAAGAAAATCATTGGCCCTCAGAGTAATCTGAATCTCCTTTGAGTCCTGATAGATGTCGATGGAATAGATCTCCTTTATCGTGGATTTGCTCTTCTTCACTGTGGAGAAGTCCTTAAAATCATGTCTGCCGATCAGCTTTTGGGCTGCTTCCTTCATCAGAGGTATCTCAGGGTTTTTGAAGCAATAATAGGTATATTTCCGTTCAAATACACTGGGGGCATCTCCGATAGCAATCCGGTACAGATAGGTTCTCGTTTTGGCATTCAGTGCCGCATGAAACCGCTCCGGCATTTCTTCTGCATCGATCACGGCAATATCCATGGGAAGATATCGGTTAAAGTAATTCTTGATTTCATAGAGCTTCATCCGGGAAGCTGTTTTGAAATTTGCAATCTGGGCATAGGCATGCACGCCTGCTTCCGTCCGGCACCCACAGTTTAACTCTGCGTCCTCTCCGGTCATCTTCTTTATTATTTCCAGAAGCTTATTTTCAATGGTTGTCTCGGATTCTCCCCTGCCGAGCCGCTGCCATCCATGATAGCGGCTGCCATCATATTCCAGGGTTAGTTTTATATTTCTCATGATTTTACCTTTCTGTTCTTATCAAAATCAGGTGATCCATCCTCAGCCTTGGCTATAAGGCAGCTGTCTCTTTGTATAATAACGGTAATAAAAGATAAAGAGAATGGAGGTTACGGCCCAGGTAAGCGGATAGCTGAAGACCACAGTCTTCACATCCGGCCAGAAGGGCACTACAGCCAGCAGCCATAATACACGCAAAGCGCACACTCCAAGGCTGGTTAATACCATCGGGATGAAGGCATCTCCCATCCCTCGCAGAGAGCCGGAGAATATCTCGATAAATACATAGGTCCAGAAGGTCGGAACCATGAATCGGAGAATTTCCATTCCCTTCTCGATTACCTGTGCATCCGTGGTAAACATCCAATAGATATACGGGCCGGTGAAGTATAAGACGATACTTAAACCAATTGCCACAGTCATGGCCATCCGGAGGCAAACCCGGGTTCCTCTTCGTACGCGGTCATATTTGCCCGCACCGTAATTCTGCCCCACAAAGGTGGTGGCGGAGATACCAAAGGCACTCATGGTCATCCAGAAGATACCGTCAATCTTGCCAAAAGCCGTCCACGCGGCAAGGGTATCCGTGCCAAAGCTGTTCATATTTGCCTGGATAATTACATTGGAGGAGGAGTACATCAGTGACTGGAACGCAGTAGGAAGCCCGATCCGGATAATCTTACGAAACATATCCCCGTGGAAGCGAATTTCCTTCAAGCGCAGCTGATAGCTATCTCCGGTCCGCATCAGAGTGCCACATACCAAAAGTGCACTGAAAACCTGGGAAGTGACCGTCGCCACTGCGACTCCCATCACCCCCCAATGAAATGCAATGACAAAAACCAAGTCCAATATTATATTAATTGCGCAGCTAATCATTAAAAAATACAGCGGTCTTCTTGAATCACCGATTGCCCTCAATATCCCGGAGCCGACATTATAGACCAGATTCGCAATCATACCCGCAAAATATATACGAAGATAGGTAAGGGATTGGGGAATAATTTCTTCCGGAGTTCCCATCATACGCAGTGCCGCCGGTGCAGTGAAAAGTCCCAACACCATAATAATTGCTCCTCCTGCAATGGCCAAAGCCATTGATGTATGTACCGCCTTACTGACCTCTTCCTTGTGCCGTCCCCCGTAATATTGGGATATCGTTACAGTTGCACCTGCAGAAATACCAATAAAGAAGCCGACAAATACATTAATCAAAGTACCTGTCGTTCCGCCGACTGCGGATAAGGCTTCCTTTCCCACGAAGCGCCCTACCACAATTGCATCCGCCGTATTGTAAAGCTGTTGAAAAAAGGTACCAAACAACAGCGGGAAGAAAAAGATCAGTAGCTGTCTCCAGATAACTCCTTCCGTAATACCGTTGCTGCCTTCTCTATCGCGCATCATAATTCTCCATACCTCTTTTCTGCTGATCGTAGTTCATTCTTCATACGCACCTTGCCGTAATATTCCCTCTCCTGCCCTTTTGTTCCCGCCGCCGTCCGGTCGATATATTGAAGCAAAAAGATCATGGACATTACGAAATTTACAGCATTATCTCATCCTGAACAATGCAATATTTTCGGAAGATCTGAGGATACTAGAAAGAGAGGGAAGCAATTCTATTATTGTAACCCGACCGACTTGAAAAATCAAGAGAAATAGCTTGAAGAAAATTGCCGCAAAAGCGGCGGATGGAGGTCAAAATGGATAATAACAAAAACAGAAGGAAAGACCGGGAGAAAAGCAATTCCGAGCTAAGAAAAATGAAGCCAAAGGATAATGCCGATGTGGGCATCATAAACGGACAGGTATCCGGCGTTCACGAAGGCAAACACGAAAAGAGCAGATCCGGAAAGTAATTTCCGGCAAAATCATCAATGCTTCCCTGCGAAGGGAAGCAAATACAGCGCTTCCGGTTCTCCCTGACCACAGACGGAGGAAGCATCTCCAACTTCCGTGTCCCTATCTCAGACACGGTGCTTCCTTCCGGGAATACAAGCTTTCCTCAAGCATAAAAAGCTTTGCTTCCACAGTGGGCAGCGGCAGAACCGGCAGCGCTGCTCCTTGTATCAATCTTGCAACTATCCCAGCAGAATAAAATATGCCAATACCACAATACCAAGTACAATCCGGTACCAGCCGAAGGCCTTGAAATCCTTCTTTTTAATGAAGTTCATTAAGAAGCGGATCGCCAGCACAGATACGATAAATGCTGTCAGCATACCAACCACCAGGATTGCAAGCTCTGTTCCGGTGAAATTAAATCCAAATTTAACAAGTTTTAAAAAGCTCGCTCCAAACATAACCGGAATGGATAAAAAGAAGGAATATTCCGCCGCTATGTAACGAGAGGTTCCGAGTAATATCGCTCCGAGGATGGTGGAACCGGAACGGGAGGTTCCTGGAATAATGGAAAGTATCTGGAAGATTCCGATGAACAGCGCCGTCTGATAGGTCAGTTCGTTGAATTTCCTGATCCTGGGCTCCTTTCCCTTATTGCGGTTCTCAATCAGAATAAACAAAATACCGTATACGATTAATGTAACCGCTACCGTGGGATAATTATAAAAATGCTCATCAAACCAATCATCAAAGAGCACGCCAAGAACTCCCGCAGGAACACAGCCTACCAATACCTTGAACCAGATATCCCAGGTAGCCATCTTTTCCTGCTTCGATTTACTCGGCGCAAAAGGATTCAGCTTATGAAAATACAATAGTACAACCGCCAGGATTGCTCCCAACTGGATAACCACACGGAACATTTCCATAAAGGCATCCGTCTGCTTTAGCTGTATCAGCTCCTCCATCAATATCATATGCCCGGTACTGCTGATTGGCAGCCATTCCGTAATTCCTTCAATAATTCCCAAAACAATTACCTTTAATAACTCGATCAACATATTCTGTTACCCACGCCTTTCCCTTTATTTTGTCAGTGTTACCCTGATGCCGTTATTCTGCATTTTGACCCTTTCATTATAACAGCTTTTCTATTTAATCTCCATTAATATTTAACGGTATGCTTGATACGTTGTCTTCAAATAATTCCATATATCGATTCCATTTCTATCTTTATCCTTTTTCAAATAGATATAATGACATTCCTATTTATTATTTTATCCCAGTATAATCCTGATGCAGGCAAGGAAACAATAACCCCAGGTAAGCCCTTTGTCTTAAACTATACAAAAGGAGGTGTCTTGCGACACCTCCCCGCAGGGTATTAAACTTCAAACACCTCTATGCCTTTGATCAAAATAACCATCCCCTTTCTATCGAAATTGACCGGTCACTTGTATTATCCCACAGTTGTGTGTAAATGCATAGGAATAGAACGATTATATCGATTTTTTCCCATAGACGATTTTTTTAATCGTATCTTCACCCAGATGGAACCGGTCTGCCAGGGCTTCCATTGACTCTCCCTGTTCAAACAAATTCATGATTTTTCTGTTTCTTCTGTCAATTGCCTCTCGGGCACCGCTGACATAGCCCCAGCCTGCTTTACTGCTCTTCTTCGGAATATAGATGAGGCTACCCTCGACATATTCCTGAATCTCTTTTAACAGGCGGGCTGGCAATACATCTGCACCTTTCTTGTAATTCAAATAACAATCCCTCCATGAATCCCATGTTATTCTTACTGCTACCGTCTAAGCTTTTCATGTAAAGCCCACCTCCTTAAATTTGATAGATACAGTATAACATAACTTTTTCGTCAATACTATTCCTTTATTCCATATATTGTGGTGCAAGTAAGTTTACACAGGCACAAAATATTAAAGCTAAAACACATTTATTTCATTTTCTTTCTCCAGAAGATATGAATAATAAACGCTGTGACTGATACCACTGCCAAAACCAATACGATGAGAACAAGAACCTCTAAGCTTATTTTGCCATCCGGACTGCGTGCCGGCAGCTCCTTGGCCGGAGGGGTGATGGTTACCTCCTGTCCACTCCGGAATGCCGGAAGCTCGGCATTGGTCGGATCACTCAGGCAGATCCAGCCCCGATGAGCAAAATAGTAGCTTGCATAGCCCCACCGACGCCCTTCCGGATCCTGGTAGGTATAGGCAAATTCCGGCTTATCCTGCTGTAATTCCATCGAGCTTTTTGGTGTACCTGATCCGGGATATTCATAAAACTGCAGTGGCTCCTTCCCCTGGACATAGTCATCAAACTCACCCTGATAATCTTGAAACTCATTTTCATGCTCGGCGCAGAAGGATATATTATCATATACAACAGTCAGCTCCTCCATCTGTATCCAGCCGGTGCTTTCGTCAAATTCTACCACGCCCCATTCCTTCCCCTTTTTATCGGTATAGGTAAAGGATACGAAGAACTCCGTTCCGTTCTCTTTACTTCCTGCCTTTTTCCCGGATAACGGATCCTTTCGAATCGTAACATATCCTTTTTCCCCGTTGGCAAGATAAAATCGTGCGACATTCTCGCATTCCGAATAATGCTCCATAAAGAAATCATCATTGGGGGTCCAGATGACGTCTGCTCTGGCTGTCCTGCATAAAAAGCACATTGCCAACAGACACAGCAGCGCGCCTGATCCCCTTAATATACACCTTTTCATAATCACAAGCCTTCCTCCTATCATTTTATCCCTGCCAAGGCAGTGCACCCATCTTACCCTATCCAAAGAATATTAATAAAGCGCCCGGTGCAATATGAGAACAAATTTGCCCAGATTGCAAAAAATACCGGCTGCCGATAAGCCTTGCCATAGCTTTTAAAGTAATATCCCTCCGTCAACACGGTTATGATCTCCAGTATCATCGTAACTGCCATTGGCCTTGCATCCGTATAATAGGTCATAAGATAATAAGTCAGGACTACAAAGGGATTGGTCAGCATATTGACAAGTACCAGTAACAGGAGATCCTTCTTATTCCGAACTCCATAAAGGAGCGCAAAGCACAGCTCCAGAACGGTTGTGAGCATCAATGAAACAGCGATCGGCCGAAGCACCCATAATCCCATTACTCCACCGCCCTTCGAAGCCCATAGGACAGCAGTGCCATGGACAGGACAGAAACGGCGGAAAAGCCTGCCGTATTTGAGAGCAGCATCGGCAGCTCCAAATAAGACGGTATAAATCCCAGGAAAAGCCCGAAGGTCAATAGTCCAAAGGAAAAACCCTTTGCCCTCGTCAAAATTCTTCCTATCGCCCAAAGTGTCAGCGGCATGGTCATATTGAAGAAAAATACGGCTGCTACTCCGGCAGCCGGAAGATCCGCAGCCAGAAAGCACACCGCTGCTAATCCAAGGGACAGAATGCTTGCCCTCCTCGCTCCCAGCAGCAGTGCCAGCACTCCTCCTCCAATTTTTCCGAATACCACTGCACCAATATAAGCTGCGGCCCACCAGGAACTGCTCTTCCAGCCGTAATTCGAGTTCATACCAATATAGGAGCGTAATATGACCACCAGAAGCAGGCTGCCGATTGCCGCAAGCACCCCCGGGGATGCGATTCCCTGAAATGACACCGGCGCATTTGCAGAACGAAATCCCCGTGTCTTTATGTATTGTGCGGCTAGTATCCAAACCATTGCTATGATCAAAGCTCCTGCAATCAATAAAAGAGGCACTTCTCCCTTCTTCCCCAGCAAAGTTCCCAGATAGATGCCGAAGGCTCCGGGAGATACAAAGAGTCCCAGAAGAACCGGTTTCCTTTTGCTGGCGTTCAGTACGTCAATGCCTCCCCCTACATGAAACAACCCATTCCCAACCCCGGCAATCACAGCCGCCAGTACAGCATAATTACCGAATCCATAAGCCAGGGCAATCAGCCCACAGCCCAATGCGGCACAGAGGGAATTGCGGTTTATCCGGTCCGCCAGGAGTCCTACGGGCATTTGCAGGGCAAAGGCACAGAAATTATAAAGCAGGAGACTGATATACCAATATGGTGCGGTGAGTACCATTCGATACATAAGCAGGGCACATGCAAAGTCCACAACGAAGTGCGCTACAATGTAAGACGCCAATAACGTATCGTTCTTGCTCAACTTACTTCCTCCTTGGTTTATTCCAATAATCATCCTCCATATTTTAACATTGTATTTCTATGAATACAATATCTAAAGAAGCATTACAAGCCTATGGATACCTGTTACAGGTTAGTAACAATTAAAGATAACCCGGATAAAATAAGCATAATCATTACTCCTGACTTAATCTTTTTCTCATCCAGCACTCTGGATAATCCGATGCCCGTCAGCAGTCCCAGGGCCATGAACGGTATCAGCAGCAGGGCACTCCTGCAAACCTCTGCCGTGAGTATCCCGGTAACGCTGTATAAGATTAAACGGAAGGTATTTTCCGCCAAAAGTACAATACACAAATTTCCTCGAAATACCTTACTGTTATCTGTTGTCCGCCCCACATATGCAGCAAGCAGTGCCCCGATACCGAATAATCCGCAGAGCAACCCCGACAGCAGGCCGATCAGCAGCATCAGCGCAGAGGATGACTCTTTTTTCTTTCTTTGACGTTCTCTAAAAAACATCTCGATACCAATACCGGCTACTACAAAACCAAATATTATTTTGATAACGGTAACATTGCCGGATTTTAAAATAACCGCACCCGGGATGCTTCCTGCGATTACCAGACAAACAAGAGGAAGCCAGATTTTCCAATTCAATGATTTCCGTTCTTTCCACGTCATGATAATGTTGGAAGGGTAGCCCACGATCAGTTCAACCGGAGTAATGTTGATATTATTCGTCCGAAAGCTTAACATCGTGCTCAGAACTAAAGTATTGGCAAAGCCGCACAGACCTTTTATGATATATGCACAGATAACTGCAAAAATTGTCCACAATTGCATTGATTCCTTCCTCACTCTTCTACCATAATGCGGATGCTTTATCCCGTTCTTCTATATTTTATTTTTGTTCCTTCAATTTGTAAAGAAATTTTAATAAAGGAGGCCTTGACCGATATATTGGCTGGTCCAGCTCCTCCGACCATTCCAATCTTCTCCCCCTCGCTTACCAAAAAAAGCCTCAAACACTTTTCCGAAAAATGTTTGAGGCAGATTTTGTACTATCATAGAGTGGACTACGGCTTATTCCTGTTCTTCTTCCATAAGGATTGCTTTAATCCGGTGGATCAGCATTTCAATCGCAACATCATTCATTCCACCCCTAGGAATGATAATATCAGCGTATTTTTTATACGGTTCAACAAAAAGCTCATGCATGGGTTTAACGGTATTGGTGTATTGGTTGATCACTGATTCCAGACTTCTTCCGCGTTCATTTACATCTCTTATGATACGCCGGATCAGCCTCTCATCCGCGTCCGTGTCCACAAATACCTTAATATCCATCAAATCACGCAACTGTGCATTCTCATAAATCATAAATCCTTCCACGATAATTACCTTCGCCGGATTTACACGGATCGTTTCCGCCAGACGGTTATGCACTACATAAGAATATACGGGACGGTCAATGGGCTTATACTGCTTTAACCTCTTGATATCATCAATAAACCGCTGGGTATCAAAGGCATTGGGATGATCATAGTTAAGCTTCACTCTTTCCTCCAAGGGCAATTCATCATGGGGAAGATAGTAAAAATCATGGCTTAGCAGCTCAACACTGTCCTTAAAGGCTTCCTTAATTCGATTTGCAACTGTAGTTTTTCCGGAAGCCGAACCTCCTGAAACACCGATCACAACAACATTTTTCATGTGTAGGTCTTAATCCTTTCTTTTACTCATTCTTCTACTGTGCTTTTCCATCCGCTTAAATAAAGGATGACTTTTTATTTAGTTCTTATCATATCACAGACCAAGATTCTTGTCTAATAGCTTTTTATGGTGTTCCCCCACGAAAATATCTGGCCCAAATCATATCCGCAGTCCGGGCTGCCAGCGCCTGGGTCGTCAGTGTCGGGTTCGGTCCTCCAATTCCGTTAAAAAGCACACTGTTATCCGCAATATATAATCTCTTAACCTGGTATGCTTCGCACTCTTCATCTACTACAAAGCCCATACGCATCGTACTCATAATGTGGATAAATATTTCCGGCCTCCAATTCGGGCGGATGATAGTTCTTGCTCCCGCCGCCCGCAATATCCCGGCAGCACGCGAGGCGAGCTCTTCCCTCCTGCTCGCATCCCTTTCTCCCGGCTGATAACGTATCACCGGTATGGGTCCGTGCTCATCCTGCTGCTCCGGATCCAATACGACTTCATTGCGCTGATTGACCTCATCGTCCACGAAGATCAACATGCTCAGAGACCGCTTATATTCCCGCATGAATTCTTTTAACTGTTCTCCTGCAACCATCCCTTCCACATCCCAGGCAGCTCCGGGGCGGACGGTATTCAAAGCCGCGTATCCGCTGCCGCTGTTGCCGTAGGAAAGTGTGGCATAGAGTGCGGGGCTCATACCGTAGGTAATGATGGAACCAAGTCCCGGATAATCCACTCTTGCGGCTGAATTCTGCCCCGTATACGGTTTAATATCCGATACTCCAAGAATACCCATCAGGACATCTTCATCAAAGATTCCGGTTACAGTATCAAACCAGTGATTCGTAAGTCCTTTCCCTACCCAGGGGTTCTCTGGAAGCCCTGAATTCAACCATAGTCTGGGAGTTTCCACCCCGCCGCCGGCCATAACAACCACCTGCGCATGAAGCTCTATCCTCTCCCCCGTCCAGGTATCCCTATAAATTACTCCGACCGCACGAAGGCCTTCCCCTTCCTCACTGGTGAGAATCTGGGTTACAAAGGCATTAGGCCTCACCTGTGCATTGCCGGTTGCCAGGGCTCTCGGAATATAGCTCACCAGTGTAGATCGTTTTGCCACCGCTTCCACCACCGGTCCCGTATGACATCCGTTTACGCAATGCCCTCTCAGGGTGCAGCCGACGGATTGGTTATTCTTGAGATCAAAATTCGGATCGTTGATCCTGGGATTCGCCTCCAGAATCGCATTCACCTGCTGCCGGTAGCAGGGCTCAGTGATATCCAATCCATCGTAATATTGAAAGCCTGCTTTTTTTGCCCCATAGTAAAACAGCTCCTCCTTCGGGGAGATGGCTGCAGTATGAACCGGGAGCTGCGCCTCCACCTTTTCATAATACGGAACTAACTCCGCATAAGAGATGGGCCATTGATTATCGACTGCCTGGGGAAAGGCACGGGGGGAATTAGCAAAATAATGCTGTGTTGTCCCGCCAACTCCGCTAATCTGCCAGAGCGTTCCTCCCGATCGATTCCAAGGAGGCAGATTCCGGTTTGCCGGACCCCAGCGGAATTTCCCTGTTACCAGGTCATTCATGTCCTCCTCCAGGTCAGTAAAGCTTTGCTTGAGCAGATCAATACTCAGATCTGCATAGCTGGAGCTGCTGACAGCCCCCCGCTCGGAATTCGGATTGGGCCAGTTAAGATTCCCGTACCAGGGCCCCGCTTCAAGAACCATAACCCTGACCCCCTTCTCGGCCAGTTCCTTGGCTACTACGGCCCCTCCTCCTCCGGCACCGATTACGATTACATCCGCATCATAATTTTCATTCATAAAAATCCCCCATTCTGCCACATTGGGCCAGTACTTTTCAGCTTCAGGCAAACCAGAAGGGGCGCAATACCCGGTACCCAAGGGAGGGACCCGGATAATCAATCTGCATCCAGCTTACCGGTTTAAATTCCAGCACCCGCTCCTGTGGAGGATTTAACCGGGTGCTGCCATATCCGGACCATTCCGAATAATACCCCATCAGTGTAAAGCTGTATAAGGCAACTGCGATCACCGGTATCAGCCCCGGGTCGGCCTGAAAGATTAGCGGCAGGATATCTTGCTCCCTCAACTGCTCCAGCAGATCAATGGCCATCAAGCGCTCCGTCGGAGGTAATGCAGCAAAATTCTCCCCTCCGGGAAATCCCTGATTCTGCATCAGCTGGGTAGCAGCTGCATTCAAAAGCTCGGCTGTGGGCTGCGCCATCGGAGTCGGATAACGTTCCAACTCATAAATAAGGAATTGATATACCTGCAAATCAATTGCTCCATAGTATTGTATCCGTCCATATTCCTCCGCCAGCCTCGGGGTCTGGGGAATAACCGCATCTGTATATGCCTGAAAGGTATTCTGTATGTAAAAACTCTCCATTAACATACACCTGCTTATCATAACCTTCTTAATATTAATATGACTTATCGGAAGGATATATCAATAAAATCACAGAAAAGGCGCTTCCCGAAAAATCCCGGCGGCGTTCCATAAAACCATACCTGGGTATAATCGCTGACCGGCAGTATTAATGCTTTCAAAAAAGCATTGGTGTCAAAATCGATTGCTTTTTATCATACAAATATGGACAAGGACCACTTTAAAATGGCCTTGCCCATATTAATATGATAATTTATAGATCCCCTTAGACTTACGCAGATTTTGCTGCCCTTCCACTTCTCCAGACTGATTAAAATCCTTCCACAAAGCGGTCAACCACCAGTTGCCTGAACTCAGGCGATAAGGCTGCAAAATACGCCGTAAAACCGGTCACCCTGACCACTAGGTCAGGATATCGCTCCGGCTGCTTATGTGCTTCCATCAATTTTTCTTTATCCAGAACATTGATATTAATCAGCGTGCCCTCCATATCCATATGGGTCTGAATCAGCTGCATTACCTTCTCCACCCCGCCCTCCTGGGCAGACAAATGCGGATCCATTTCTAATTGCAGCGGCGCCGCATTGCCGTATCCGGGTTGAATCCTTGCAATGCCTGTTGCCATGGAGGTCGGTGCGCCATCCTTTCGAAATCCCGGATTTGGATTGGCACCATGGGTCACCGGCGCAAATGCATGACGCCCATCGGGCGTTGCTCCCACCTGCTTGCCAAACATAATTGTGCTTGACCAGGAAAACCAGCCCGGAATTAGCTCTCTTCCTTCCGGTACCGGCTGCTCCTTCACAATCTTTGCAAACAATCTGCTTACCCTGGCGGCCCATTCATCCCCCAGCGAAGCCCCCTGGCAATACCGCGGGGAAGACGCGAGCATTAATCTCATGCGTTCCCCCAGTACACCATGAAAATCATTATTAATTGCGAGATACAGGTCCTCCCAGGATAGCTTCTTTTCAATTACAACACGCTGCTCAATCGCCGCCAGAGAATCTGCAACGGTTCCGAGTCCGACACCGTCAATTCCCACAGTGCAAAGCTGGGCGCACTCAGTGATATTAAGACCCTTCTCAATGGTCCCATGCATTAATAAATTCAGCACCAGCTCAGGCATAACCTTATGCATATGCTCAAAATGATGCAAGATCCCCTGTGCTGTCACCTCAACAGCTCTTTTCAAATGCATCTCAAAGATCTCCATTAACAAGTCCAAGGAATGCTTCTCACCCTGCATCATCTGATGAAAGGAAAGATCAAATATTTTTGCTATGTTGATTTTTATACAGTCATTTAAAGGATATTCTTTACCGGGAACAGCCATCCAGTTACAACCGACAGCGATTCTGCTTTTTGCATCTTCCTCGGTGACACCCGTATTTTTCATGTAGTTCATCAGGCCCTTATCCCCTGAAAACCGGGGCCAGCCATTGCCGTCAGAGAACAAATAACCCACGGCCTTGCCAAAGAACGCCCTGTCAATCTTATCGTGGTACCTGACCGTCAAATTATTTGAAATGTTCATCATATGAGCACCCTCTAAAACCAGGTAGGACAGATGATTTGTCAAATCCTTTCCATTGAGATCAGAGCCTGTGACTTGGTAATAATGAGTGTCTATGAGCAATAAATTGGCGATTATGAATTTCGCTTCCTCATCGTCCAGTATTCCTGCCTCTCTATCCCTTTCGTAATAAGGGAGTAATAGCAGGTCCAAATTAAAGCCTGCACCGTCCCTGTCATAGATTCTTGAGACAATGGCAAACCATGCTGCCCATTGGCATGCCTCCAGGAAGGTTCTCGGTGCACCGCTGATCACCCACTCATTGCATACCAGCATCTTCTTTAGCGTTGCTCTAAGCTCCGGGCGTTCCTCCTGCGCAAGCTGTCTTTTGATCTCCTCAATATGACGGCCGATCCAGCGCTGAATGGTAAGAATGACGCGCTCCTCCGCTTCGTAATATTCCTTTTTCTCTTCCCCGTGAAGCTGCTTATAATAACGGACTTTGTCAAGCAAGCCTCCCCAGCCCAGGGACAGGCCAATGGAATAATCCCCGGCAAAATGGGAATCTGCACCGATGCCCGGAACAATGCCATACAGCTCCTGTTCTTCCGTCAAATGATCATAGGGATACCAATCCCTGGGCCAGCCCTTGGAATGACTGATCAGCATGCTGCGCCATCTCCCGCACAGAATCTCAAGGGAATCCACATACACCGGGT
>JAEZFH010000003.1 GCA_023437885.1 Bacillota bacterium
CCTTCAATGATCCTGGCCACAGAGTCATCAACCGGACGGACAATCCTGCGGGTGTGATAGAGTACACCATCCAGATAGGGGGAGTCTATCTCCAGCATCCTCCGGTCCTCCCGGATAATAGGCTGTCCCGAGAGATTGGCACTGGTCATAATCAGCGGACCGCATTCATCGGTAAGCATTAACTGAAGCGGCGTATAGGGCAGATAGGCTCCGCAGTAGATGCTTTCCTTATTTACAGAGGGAGCCATAGTATCTTTGGGAGTATCTACTTGACTAAAGTATGCTTTATTAAAGCATAACAGTACAATCGGTCTTGCCTGTGACAGCAGAAGCTGTTCCTCCTCCTTCGATACCTGGCAGTGAGCCCGGATGTCTTCCAGCTTCGGGAACATCACGGCAAAGGGCTTTTCCTCCCTGCCCTTGAGCAGCCGCAGTTTTTTTACACTCTCCTCGTTAAAAGGAGAGCAAACATAATGATAGCCTCCGATACCCTTCACAGCAAGGATCCCTCCGGAACGCAGCAGGCATACTGCCCGTTCAAAAGCCTTCTCGCCGACAGGCACTTCCTGCTTTCCTGTGTCAAATTCCCTATCCCGCAAGATCAGATAAGGCCCGCAGTCATTGCAGGATATGGTTTGAGCATGGTGCCTTCTGCTTCTTGGAGAAGTATATTCCTCACGGCAGGCTTCACACAGGTCAAAATCCGTCATTGAGGTTGTCTCCCGGTCATAGGGCATTGACTCCATGATGGTATACCGGGGTCCGCAGGATACACAGCTGATAAAAGGATTCCGGTACCTCCGGTCCTTCCGGTCATACAGCTCTCCGGCACATTTCGGGCAGACCGGAAGATCGGGCGGCAGGATTCTTAGCTCATCACTGCCGCTGCTTTCAATGATGGTAAAGCGGTCGAACCAATCCCCGGTCGGAGCAGCGGCTCCTTCTCCAGCCCGTAAGGAAGCATTCCCCCGCTTTGCCGGCCGTCGGACCTCTTTTACTTCCAGTCGCAGAATTTCATGACCACCCTCCTTTGTCTCCTTTAACTCCTTAAGGAAGCCACCGATTGCATCCTCCGTACCCTGTGCCATAATTTCTACCGCACCGCCGGTATTTTGGACTGTTCCCTGGATTCCGTACTTTTCGGCAATATGATAAACAAGGGGTCGAAAACCAACCCCTTGCACCATTCCGTAAACTGTTATTCTATTGATTATTTTGATACTTTTTTCCTGATCCATGCTACCACTTCATCAAAACCTTCTTCTGTCTTACCGGATACCTTAATTACCGGTGCCGTTTTATTCAAAGCACGGACACCCTTCATGAAGAACTCTTCATCAAAATCGAGATAGGGTAATAGGTCACATTTGTTCAATAGAATGATATCTGCTTTTTCAAAAGCCAGAGGATATTTATAAGGCTTATCACTGCCCTCCGTCACTGTGGAGATGAGCATCTTGGCATGTTCACCGATCATAAACTCCGCCGGACATACCAGATTCCCTATATTCTCAATGAATAATACACCATTCTTCAGACGGAGCTCCTCCACCGCCTTACCGATGAGGGGAGAATCCAGATGGCAGGCTCCTCCGGTATTGATCTGAATTGCCTTCACGCCCAGGCTCTGCAGAGTTTTCGTATCAAAATCCGCTTCAATATCGCCCTCAATCACATAGGGTGTCAGATCCCCGAGGCGCTTAATAACCTGTATCAGGGAGCTGGTCTTTCCGGCACCCGGTGCTCCCATGACATTAACAGCATAGATTCCCTTTGCTGTCAATTCCTGATTGATCTGTGCTGCAACCGCATCATTCTTATCATATACAGACTGCATGATTTCTATTTCTTTTGTTTCTATTTCTTTTGTTTCTATTTCTTTTGTTTCAGTATCTTTTATTTTGATTTCTTTTATCTCAGACATCATTGCCTCCAAACTAAATCACATGCCACCCCGGCCTCAGACTTCAATGGACCGGATATAAAATTCCTGACCGATCTGTGTCGGACTGCCTTCGCCCTGACAAAAGGGACAGGTGAAGGAATAGGGCCTTCGGTCAAATAATTCTTTGCAGGTACCGCAGCGCAGCTTGGGCCTGATGCGTTCAATCTCAAGTTTTGCCTTCTCCCAGCGGCGCCCCTGGGCGATAATCTCAAAGTAAAGCTCGATGGAACTCGCTACATATCCGCTGTAGTCCCCGACGACCAGATGAATTACCTTAACCTCATCGGTCTGGTTCTGCTGGGCATATTCCTCTGCTATTTCGATAATTCGCTGGGTGATTGGGTATTCGTGCATTTAATAAATTCATCCCTTACCTTTCCATGGGACGGCTCAGTATACTGGTTATCCATTCTAAGGCATTTCTTGGGGCATACCTCAACGCAATATCCGCATTGGATGCAGGACAGGCGTTCGATGCTCCAGGAGGACTTTGGTTTATCCACCTGAAGGGCTCCCGTAGGGCAGCGTCTTTGGCACATGCTGCAGAAGATGCAGTCCTCGACGGTGATGCCAATGCTTCCTCTGGTGCGCTCGAAGTTCTCTTTTTTCGCGATTGGATATCCGACCGTATACGGTCCATGGAACATATTCTTAAACAGTGTCTTTGTCATTCTGAATATAGACATAATTACCTCAATTCCGCTGCACCGGCAGCGCTATAATACAAGAACAAATCACGTTCCTGTATTCAAATATTACAAGAACAAACCATGTCCTTATAGTCAAGTATTATCGTTCCGTACAGCTGATGCAAGGATCGATGGTAAGAATTAAAATCGGAACATCCGCCAGGGAACAGCCCTTCAGGGTTTCCAGCAACGCAGGAACATTGGCAAAGGTAGGGGTGCGGACTCTCATTCGGTCAAGAAATTTGGTACCGTTGCCCTTGGCATAATAAATCACCTCTCCTCGCGGCTGTTCCAGCCGGGTAAAATATTCCCCGGAGGGATTGCCGGTTACCTTAACCTTAATCTCTCCTTCCGGAATAAGCTCAACGCATTGCTTAATTAAATCAATGGATTGGAATATTTCCTTAATTCTGACCTTGGTTCTTGCATAGCAATCACCCTTCTTATCGGTAACCGGAGTAAAATTAAGCTTTCCATAAGCCGCATAACCCTGGGTTCTCATATCCATCTCGATTCCGCTGGCCCTTGCCATCGGTCCGACTGCACCAAGGTCAAAGGCTGCCTGTCTGGATAGCACTCCGACTCCCTTGGTTCGGCTCTTTACCGAAGCATCCCGGAGGAAAACCTCGGTTAACTCCTTCAGCTCTTGATTCACCTGTTCAAGAATTTTAACAATTTTATGCAAAGTCTCCGTACTGATATCTTTCCGGACCCCTCCGATATCACAGACGGAGAAGATGACTCTGCCTCCGGTGGTCTCTTCAAAGATATCAAGAATCTGCTCTCTGATCTTCCAGGACTGCATGAACAGGCTCTCAAAGCCGAAGGCATCAGCCAGCAATCCAAGCCACAGGGTATGGCTGTGCATACGCGACAGTTCAGCCCAGATGGTTCTTAAAAACTTGGCCCTCTCAGGAATCTCAACATTCATAATACTTTCTATTGCCATACAATACCCCATGCCATGCATGAAGGAACAAATTCCGCAGATGCGTTCCGCCACATAGGTATATTGCTGATAATCCTTCTTCTCTACCAGCTTCTCCAACCCCCGGTGAATATATCCAATCCGGGGAATTGCTTCCACTACCGTCTCGTCCTCAAGCACCAGATCCAAATGAATTGGCTCCGGAAGTACGGGATGCTGCGGACCAAAGGGTACGATCGTTCTTTTTCCCATTACTTTCCCTCCTTCTTCCGAAAGGGTGTCTCTACCGGAATTTTATACAGGGAATTGTTAAAATCCACGGCAATATCCCGTATCATAACCCCGAAGAGCTCTTTAATCTCATTCTCATACATGAACGCGAAGGGATAGATAAAGCTGATGCTGGATATCTCTTCCTCCATGCCCACGATTATTCTTAAATTCAAAAAGTCATAATCCTTGTCAAAGGAATAGCTAAGCTCCATACCCTCACCGCTGGTACACGTTATTGCAACGAGACGATATCCCTCGTTCTTCAGATGAAGGGTCTCTGCCAGCAGTTCGTTTGATGAGATCATTTTTATTATTTGCTCGCTCATATTAACACCTATGCCTTTCCAATTCCCGAGAGCTTTGGACCCCAGGTCTAAAGCTGCATATGAAAACTCTGTTTTTGCAAAAAGCTTATTCTTTCGCCACTTTCCTGCGCACCAGCTTCTGTTTTTCTTCCAGTACGGACAGCGCCTTCACTACCCCGTCAATGATTGCTTCCGGCCGGGCGGCACAGCCCGGAACATACACATCCACCGGCAGTACCTTATCCACTCCTCCGACCACATTATAGCATTCGGCAAAGATCCCTCCGGAATTGGCACATATTCCTACTGCTACTACAACCTTAGGCTCTGCCATCTGCTCATATAATTGCTTCACAACCGGGATATTCTGCTCATTCACACTGCCGGTAATTAACAGGATATCTGCATGCTTGGGATTGCCGGTATTAATAATTCCAAAACGCTCCACATCATAAAGAGGTGTCAGGCAGGCAAGAACCTCAATATCACAGCCGTTGCAGCTGGACCCGTCATAATGTAGAATCCATGGTGATTTTCTAACAAATTTCATAATTTTACTCCAATCCAAATAACTTAGGAATATCTAAGGTTTGCTTTATCATTCCTTAGGAATATCAAAGGGATGCCTTTATCATTCCTTAGGAATATCAAAGGGATGTCTTTATCATTCCTTATCCCTATCGAAAGAAGGATAGTATCAACAGATTTATTATTCCCGTTACACCGGTTATGATCCATGCTGAGACAAAGGCATGCTGCCATTTCAGCCTGGCAAAGGCATTATCGATAATAATCTCCAGCAGATATACCAGGCCGCAGGCCAGAACTGCGAACAGATGACTTACAGGAGCCTGGGTAGCAAAGAATACATATACCAGCGTTAAAGTAATGATTACCTCAAACCAATGTGTAACCTCGATTACAGCCAAATCCCTGCCGGAATATTCGGTGGTAATTCCTTTTACAATTTCCTGGTGCCCGTGGTGCGACATGCTAAGGTCAAAGGGTGATTTACGAAGTTTAAAAGTAAGGATAAATAGCAGTCCCAGGAACACACCCGGAAGGTAAATAATTGCCGGAACAGGAGCATTGATAATCTCCTTTATAAAAAAGCTGTTCTCCGCATAATACAAACCTACGCAGGAAAGCAATACCATGGGCTCATACGCCATGATCTGCAGCAGCTCTCTCTCCGAACCGATAATGCTGTAGGGTGAATTGGAGGCATATCCTCCTAGTACAAAGAATATGGAGCCCAGAGTCAGTGCAAATACCGCCAGAAGGATATCGCCTCCCGACAGCAGGATTGCAGTAGTAAAAATCGCAAAGACCAGCGAAATATATACGTAGAAGCGGTGCATGGAATTCACTTCAATCGATTCCTTCTGATACAGCTTCATTACGTCATAAAAGGGCTGAAGTACCGGGGGTCCCTGTCTTCCCTGCATTCTTGCCGAGATAACCCTGTCAACACCGGTAAGCAGGCCGCCCGCGAAGGGTGCTGCAATCACCAGTCCTATATTAATCAGTATGTTCATCATGCTGCCAGGCCTCCAATCAGAAGAATAACACATGCGCACAGAAGACCGACACATATGAGGTTGCTCCACAGCGTAAGCCTTTTCACGCCAAAATAACTTTCCATATACC
Organism: Bacillota bacterium; assembly: GCA_023437885.1. Lineage (GTDB taxonomy): Bacteria > Bacillota > Clostridia > Lachnospirales > Lachnospiraceae > Mobilitalea. The sequence goes on from JAEZFH010000003.1 coordinate 5,791, forward strand.
AGTTACGCAGCTCCAGCTTGCGTGTCACACCCATGGAGGCATGAAAATGTTCATTATCTCCGGTATTCTCACCGGCCATATAGACCGGTACCCTGCGCCGCTTATCCCCCTTGTAGATCGGAATAAAGCTGATGGGCAGAATTAACAGTGCACTGAGCATATAGAGCATAATATTCACATCGCTTGTTCCAATGGGCACCAACGCCTCGGAATGGAATAAATCGGTCAGGTACGGAATTAAAGCGTATTTGGATATCACCGGAAAAGCAAAACAGGATACCACAACAAGCACCGCTTGAATGGTGATGGGTACCTCTTCATCCATACGGAAGGATTGCTTTACATGCTTCTTCACATTGGCGTTGGACACCAGCTTCCCCATCCATTTGGACCAATAGAACAAGGTCGCAGCACTTCCGTAAGCCAATATTATTACGATCAGGATATTATCCGAATCTATGAATGCCTTCATCGCTACCCATTTTGAAATCAGCATACCAAAGGGAGCCAGGAACATTCCTGCAATACCGATCATCATGTACAGGGACAGCTTTCTTGATATCCCCAGCAAAATATCCATATCCTCCACATTTCTGCTCCCAATCTGATGCTCAATAGAGCCGACGCAGATAAATAACAGGGATTTGGATACAGAGTGGAATATTACCAGCAGCATTGCCGCCCACAGAGATTCCTGCGTACCGATGCTTGCGCAGATTACGATCAGCCCCAGGTTGGCCAGGGTCGAATATGCCAATATGCGCTTCGCATCGCTCTGGGAGATCGCCATCAGGGAGCACGCCAAAAAGGTGACTCCTCCCACTAAGGTTACAATTTTACCAACGGACGAATTGCCCAGAAGCGGGGCAAGGCGGATGATTAAATAAACTCCCGCCTTCACCATGGTTGCGGAATGCAGCAGGGCGGAGGAAGGGGTGGGTGCAACCATGGCACCCAGCAGCCAGGAAGAGAACGGTAATTGAGCCGATTTTGTCAGCGCTGCCACAGACAGCAAAAATACCGGTACCAATACCATTGCCTCAGGCTTCATATCAATTAAGACCTTCAGTTCCAGGGTCTTAAAATTCATGCCGATGAATACAATTGCCGCAGCAAATGCAAGTCCGCCTCCCAGATTAATCGTCAGGGCACGGAAAGAATTATTCTTTGCTTCCTTGGTCCTGGTATAACCGATCAGAAGGAAGGAGCAAAGCGTGGTTATCTCCCAGCAAAAATACAGCCAGAGAAGATTGTTGCTAAGAACTAAACCAAACATTGCGGACAGGAACAAAAATAAAGTGGACAGGAAAAAATTCTTTCTTACCGGATAATCCGTATGGTGAAAGTGATACCATTTCATATACCCGATTGCATAAATACAAATCAGGCTGCCAACGATACCGATAATTAACACCATAATCGCGGTAAGCTTATCAAATACAATTCCTTCCGTAATCGTTATATCGTGCTTTTGCGAGAACTCAAACCAAAGAATCAACGGGGTTTGAATGGCCGAAAAAACAGATACAAGATACTTTTTGTTCTTCATGCCGGTTACAATGATGAATAGAGCAATTCCCACCTCAAGACCGGCCATCACATAGTCGACGATCTCCTCCTGAGGAAAATTGAACGTAATTCCTCTCCTAAAATAAAGAAATACTACGGTCAGGGTAATTACAGCGGTCATTACAGCAAAGATACGGACCAGCATATCTCTTACTGCCTCCTGTTTCACGATTCGGATCAGGAGTGCCGCCACGAGCGGAACCAAGATTAATACTGAAATAGCATACATATCACGTCACCTTACTTAATTTATTGATAAAACCATTGTTAAATAAAAAAAAATCAACAGTGCAATGAGAGTTATCGCTGACAGACATCTCTCTGCATCATTGACAAACCTTCTGTATTATAGCACCGCGGAATTCGGATGGCAACCATTGTTACAAAATAAACAAAGATACATATTTAGGTGATTTAATATCGCATTCTTATCCAGATTATACTTGAAAATCCGCATCAATGGATATATAATAAGGAATACTATAAAGAGAACGCAATGCGGACTTTTTATAAATATGACAGGATTGAAATGAGCCGGGTACCCATGGCACCCCTCATTTCACAGCGATGATGAAAGCTGCGGTTTATAAATTTCTTCAGAGAGCCGGTGGTTGGTGTGAACCGGTGAAAGGTTAAATCTTTCCACTTTCGGAGCTGTCGGTGATGAGCCGAAAGGCCGGTACCCTTTATCGTACCTTAGAGTGGTTGAATATTATTATTCAGCAATTTGGGTGGCAACGCGGATTCCTTCCGTCCCATGATATGTATGGGATGAAGGATTTTTTTATTTATATGGGATATTTTTCCTGAGATTTTCTCCCCATACAATATTAATACCGTTTTAATCAAAAAACAGCCGCAAAAACGGCAGAATGGAGGCAGCGATGCTGGATTTAAAATTTGTAAGAGAAAATCCCGAGGCGGTAAAGCAAAATATCCGTAACAAATTTCAGGATAACAAGCTTCCCCTGGTGGATGAAGTAATCGCACTGGACATCGAAAGCAGAAACGCGAAGCAGGAAGCGGATACTTTAAGATTCGAGAGGAATAAAATTTCGAAAGAAATCGGTGCCCTGATGGGTCAGGGAAAGAAGGCCGAAGCGGATGAAATGAAAAAGCGGGTAACCGCCGACTCCGAACGTCTGGCTGAATTGGAAGCAAAGGAAGCTCAGCTGGAAGAAAAAATCAAGAAAATTATGATGACGATTCCGAATATCATCGATTCCACTGTACCCATCGGCAAGGATGACAGTGAAAATGTAGAGGTTCAACGTTACGGCGATCCTTTTGTACCGGACTTTGATATTCCCTATCATACGGAAATTATGGAAAACCTCCGCGGCATCGACCTGGACAGTGCAAGAAAGGTTGCCGGCAACGGCTTCTATTATCTCATGGGTAATATTGCAAGACTGCATTCCGCAGTGATCTCCTATGCCAGGGATTTCATGATTGAGCGCGGCTTTACTTACTGTATTCCTCCCTTCATGATCCGCAGCGAGGTGGTAACGGGCGTTATGAGCTTTGCAGAGATGGATGCCATGATGTATAAGATTGAGGGAGAGGACCTCTACCTGATCGGTACCAGTGAGCATTCCATGATCGGTAAATACATTGATACCATCGTACAGGAGGATACCCTTCCCCATGCCCTCACCAGCTATTCCCCGTGCTTTCGCAAGGAAAAAGGAGCACATGGACTGGAGGAACGGGGCGTATACCGTATCCATCAGTTCGAAAAGCAGGAAATGATTGTGGTATGCAAGCCGGAGGACAGCATGCATTGGTTTGACAAGCTCTGGCAGAATACCGTGGATCTGTTCCGCACTCTGGATATTCCGGTGCGGACTCTGGAATGCTGCTCCGGCGATCTGGCAGATTTAAAGGTGAAATCTATCGATGTGGAAGCCTGGTCTCCCAGACAAAAAAAATATTTTGAGGTAGGCAGCTGTTCCAATCTGGGTGATGCACAGGCCCGTCGTCTTAAAATCCGCGTTGTGGGAGAAGGCGGCAAATACTTTGCCCACACTCTGAACAACACAGTAGTGGCTCCTCCCCGTATGTTGATCGCCTTCCTGGAGAACAATCTGAATGCAGACGGTTCGATCAACATTCCCGAGGCTTTGCAGCCGTATATGGGCGGTCTTAAAGTGATTAAATAATTTGTATTGTGCTCAGAATGCTTATTCTAGCCGTGAGGTAAAGCATAAGCATATGCTTTTTTATTTCATAGGACGCAATTTCTTAAAAAAGGATTACAGGCCGCCCTGTTAAGCTTCTTGGGCCGGCCTGCAATCCTTTTTATGCTGTGGCAGTTATGTTATGAACAATCCCCTGCCGTTATTTTTTCTCTTGATTCTCCCGTACCCGGTATTCAGTGATTCTGCTGATCAAATCGTAGGGAATTGGCTGATTCAGCGGAAACTGCACTGAGCCTTTGGCACCCTTATACTTTGACAATTCCTCCTGGAAGGCTTCGATTCCGCTTGGTGCAGGGTAAAAACCGATATGGTTCTTGAAGGCTGCAAAATGCACCAGATTCCCCTTCAGATAGAACGTGGGCATCTGATAGCTGATCTTTTCGGTTGCCTCAGGAGCCGCCTCCCTGATTACCTTGCGGATGTTGGTCAAGATCTCCTGAATCTCCTCCGGAAAGGCAGAAATATAATCATCAATGCTATTTAATTTTTCCATTATGATACCTCCTTCTGACGAAATACTGTAAATTTGCATTGCTGCATGGACCCGGACAACCGGCATTTTGATTCAGAACTACAACTTAAATTTCCCTACCAGCTTCTCCAGCTCTGCTGCAATCTCCTGCAGCTGCGAAGCTGAGCTGGAAGCATATTCAATGGATACCAGCTGCTGCTCCAGGGACGATGCAATCTCCTGGGTGGAGGAAGTGGTCTCCTCGGCAATCGCCGATATACTCTCAATCGTGCCCACCACTTCATTCTTGTCCTGGTTCACCTTCTCAACACTTCTGATCATCACCTCAATCTCATGAATCATCTGCCCTATGGACCGATCAATCTGTCCAAATGCATCCCTGGTATTCTGCGAAACCGAGGTTGTCCTGACAATCACCTCGGAGCCCTGTGATACATAATCCTGTGCCTCGAATATTGCTGTACTTACCTCATCAATTATCTTTTCTATTCCTGCAATGGAGTTTGCCGTCTGTTCCGACAGCTTACTGATTTCCTTCGCGACGACCGTAAAGCCCTTTCCGCTTTCTCCGGCTCTTGCACTTTCAATCATTGCATTCAAAGCTAATAATCTGGTCTGCTCCGATATGTTTTTAATTACATTGGTTATCTCCGTGATAGCTTCGGATTTGTTACCCAATATCCCTACCATATCCTTGATCTTCCCGGTTACCTGTTCATTGTCGGATACCGCATCCATCAGACTGCGGATATGTAATAATCCTGCTTCATTGGCAGTCTTTGTCTCTGTTATACTTGACCTCATGCCCTCTGCCCGCAGGGAGATCATGCGGATATCCTCCGCCAGACTGTTCACACGCTCACAGCCCTCGACAGAATTTGCGGCCAGTGCGTTGGACGCCATCGCCAGCTCTCCCGAAGCTCTGGAGATCCCATCCGCCATCTTGGCAGTTTCACCGCACACCTCATTTAACATATGCGAGCTTTCATATACCCGGGCCGCATTTTTACTGATTCCTCCAACCATCTCACGCAGGGCTTGCTGCATATGGTTCAGAGCATTCCCCATTTCACCGATTTCATCCCGCCGGGTGTTGTTAAAGCCAATCGTAAAATCTCCCTGGGAGAACGTCTTTAAACTGCCGGACATCATCGTAATCGGCCGTATAATCATCCTGGCCGTAATAATCCCAGCAACAACAGCAATCAGCATAATGAACAGGGACAGCATAACCATCCTGAGAAGGGACTGTCTGATCTGCAGGTACATACTTTCCAGTGAGATTCCCAGATTCAGTGCACCAGAGATTTGCCCCGGCACTATAAAATTCGTGGAGACATTATACACCTTTTCTCCACCATCTATGGTAATAATCTGCCCCAGAGTGGTCTGCTGCTTAAGCACCTCGGCAACATCCCCTTCCGAGGTTGCGGAGGATACTGCATCCGTGCCTGACTGCGCCGAGACATCTGTCAATATTTTATTGGATACAATAACCTTGGCGTTCTCGTCGGAAAGAGAAGCATATACGATATTTTCATCGCTCTCCTCCACAATCTTTTGAAAAACTTCCTGTAGCAGTGCCAAACTCGTGACCTGTTCTTCCTCAATCTCCCGTTTGAGGTTATGAATCAAGGTGGTACCATCACTTTTCATCTGATTGGTTACCGCCTGATAGATCACATAATATGATGCACCCATCAAGGATGCACAGCATATGGCAATCAGCAGGATCATTACCGCCAGCATCCTACCTGTTAAAGACTTAAACATAGCATTCCCCCTAAATATTGTATTAATCCTCACCATTTCACACTTTTCAACATTATATATGATTTCCATAAGTAAGTAAAGAAGAAAAAGGACAGCCTCCCTCTCAAACATGAGTTGGATGCTGCCCTCTCCCTAGCTCTTAATACTGTATTGATCAGCTGCTGGTTCCCTCTGCCGGCTGCTCTGCTGCATCATTCACTGCGCAGGGCGTCGATGGGATTAAGCTTTGCCGCCTTGTTGGCTGGCATGTAACCAAAGCCAACACCAATCGCTGCCGACACTCCGAAGGCCAGCAG
>JAEZFH010000018.1 GCA_023437885.1 Bacillota bacterium
CTTGGGAACATAAAGGTTTAGATATGGTGACGTCTCAATAAAAACTTTATGCCATAACAAAGGCGGGTATTTTGAATGGAAATACACCTGCTGGAGCATAGCACACCTGCCAAAAGCATGGGAATCAATATTTTTAATACTCGCGGGGAGCGTAATACTCTCAATGCTTGTGCATTCAAGAAATGCGGATATTCCGATTGTTCTAATTCTGCTTGGTTCTTCAAAAAGCACAATCGAAAGCTGGGAACAAAAGGCAAACCCGTTTTCTATAATAGCAGTTACCGGCAGGCCTTTATGCATGCTTGGTATTGTTATGATTGCTGGAAGAGTATCTATGGCTTTCGCACCTACCGAATAACTTTTCTTATTGCAATTCAGCTTGAAAACAAAAAAGTCTTCTTGGGCTTGACCTGCACATGAGGTTTCGTCGTTCATATAATCCACAGCATTTCTGACAACAAAATCTTCGGTTACTTCTACATTCAATTCAAAATGATCCATAAATACATTCTCCTACTTAATTTATGCAAAAATTTTTTATATGAAGTATCGCGATCAACCCGTATTCAAAATGAATTTTCAAATACGTCCTAATATGCATATTCACTTTGCTCACTCTTTTATTAGCAATTTATCTTTTCTTCCCACCATGAAAAACCAAGTGTTGCACTTGCAGGCTCCTCGGGCGTCTCGGGATTAGATAAGAAAATTAAAAAAGAACCTCCGGGTGGGAATATGAATTTGCCTACCTCTTCGTCACTAATTGTGATTCCAGGTAAAGCCCTTCTTACAAAAGCTCTAACGCCTCCTATTGGCTCACCGGATACATCTGACGCCTGATATAGACTTATTTTTGGGTTTGGTGGTGGACACAGAGTAGTGTTACCTTGAAATACCGTATTAACTTTTGTTCCATGTCCAGGAAAATTGTACGTCGGCTGCAAAACCTACAAAATACTTTCCTTGAAGCGACAGATACAAGGCATAGGGCATATCGGCAGCTTGTGAGATTGAGTTTCGTATAATACATTGAGAATCATTGCCTTTAAAGTCTATCATATATTTCATCTCCTATTACGGTAATGTGATATTGAAGAATCCCATAATAGTATATGTTATGTGGGATAATAGGTTTATGTGAAGATTTCCGGGATATGTACTCGTCATGCTTGGCCAAGGAGTACATATTCCGTACCCAGATAAATATTGGACTGCTGAAGTATTTCTTGATGGATGCGACAAATACAGCACCGCATAGATGTTTAGCGCGGAACTGCAGGGGGGCGTCGCATTGAGTCAAAAACCAAGCATTCTTTGCATCGCATTCTTATCGTGATTGGTCAGACAGCGAGCAATGACCGTGAGGAACGTCATTTCCATGTAATATCTCAGTACAAATTAATCAGTTACCCCAAGAAGACATGGCTTTCTCCGTTCGAGGGAAGGTATGTCTTTTTTTGTGCAGTAAAGTATGCTATTATTAACTCAAAATACATTTTGCAGATAAACCAGAAGTTGTAGTGTAGATTATTATTTTAGGAGGTTAGCGTTATGGATGATGAATTGAAAATCAAAATGTACTCATTTACATTGGATTGCAAAGCCCCGCATGAATTAGCAAAATTTTATGCGGCACTGCTTAAGTGGGAGGTAATGTGTATCGATGAAGGCTGGGCATGTGTATACGCTCCAGGAACCAATCAGGGAGCATATCCTGGGATATTGTTTCAACGAAATCCTGAGTATAAACCGCCTGTGTGGCCGGAAAAGCCAGAAGCACAACAACAAATGGCACATATAGACTTCGCCGTTAATGATTTAGAAAAAGCAGTTCAATATGCAATTCATTGTGGAGCAGCAATCGCAGATGAGCAATTTTCTGATCATTGGAGAGTTATGCTTGACCCCGCCGGACACCCTTTTTGCTTATGTCAAATGAAATCAATTATCGAGAGTGCCCATTTTGCATTATTATAAAAAATCTGATAAAGGATAGTTCACTGAAAGGAGCATAGTATGTGTACAAGAATAAGACTGGCAGAAATTGCAAAGGTTGCAGCACAAAAGCCTTTTTATGGATTTTTACAAAATAAAGAAGCTAATATTCAACCAATTGTGGACTTATTTCCAAAATGGAATATAAAACAAGCCGATAAAAACTGGTGTGCAGCATTTGTTTATTACTGTTGCGTAGAAGCAGGGCTTAAAATTCCATACAGCCCCGGTGAGTGCATATCCTGTAGCTTGGCTGGATGCGGTGGGTGGGAGGATTTTGCTATTAACGATGAGCGAATCGAGTATCATCTTGGCAGCGAGGATACTTTTATTCCAGAAGCGGGAGATATTGTAATATATAATCGAGTTTTTAATAATGCTGAACATGATCATATTGGTATTTTATTAGAGAGTATGACAGATTCTATTATGGCTGCCGAAGGAAACACGTTTAATGATAATATATCACGGGTATTAGTAAGGAAGAAAGATGAGCATATACGAGCATATATTCGTATTCCCAATAACTTTGATTATTTCAAAAAGTAGTGTTGTTTAAGCTGCCACACAAAATAATATAAGTTATATGAGGATTACGCAAATAAGCTAGTACTTAAAAGGAAGGATACGCCAGGTAATATCCCAAATATTGAGAAAGGTAAGTATGATTCAATTGAACTATATCATACAAAGTAATTATGGAACGGGTACCCGCTAAGACAATTGTGAAAAACTGCGTCCCTAATAGAAATTATTTGGCATTTGAATATGCCATGAATCTATATCTGGGCTGTAATCATGGATGTATCTATTGCTATGCCCGAAGCAAATATTATGAAAAAACCGATAATTTCGAATGCATAAGAGTGAAAGAGGATGCACTGCGTATCGTTCGCGACGATCTTAGGCGGAAAACCAGAAAAGGCGTCGTATTGACCGGAGGTGTGTCAGATCCATATAATCTGGAGGAAAGGGAATATAAATTAACAAGATGTGCTTTGGAATTGATTAACGCATTTGAATTTGGCGTATGTATTATTACGAAAAGTGATTTAGTAACAAGGGATATCGATATTTTATTGGATATTAAAGAAAATGCTCCTTCCAGCGTCAACTTTTCCATTACCTGTTCAGATGATGAAACCTGTAAAAAAATCGAGCCATTTGCATCGACTACCACGGAAAGATTCAAAGCCATTGAACATTTGTCGAAAAATGGCTTGATAACCGGCGTATTAATGGATCCTGTAATCCCATATATAACGGACACGGAAGAAAATGTAAGGGAAATGGTAAAAAAAGCGAAGCATTACGGTGCTAAATATATATATATTTCAACGCTTGTAACAATGGCTGATGTTCAGCGTGACTATTTTTATCAGGAAGCGGAAAAATTCTATCCCGGGATTTCGGAAAAATATAAGGGGAAGTACGGAGATTATTACCGTTGCTGGTCACCAAAAAGTAAAAAATTGTGGAATACATTTGTGGAAGCGTGTGAAAAGGAGGGTATGAGTTATAACATGAGGTGGGCTAATCAAATGATAAGGCAAAGCTATAAAGTTTTTGAGCTAAATTTAAATATTTGATAAGGAAGCGGAAGGGAATAAGGCATTCTATTTCATATATGTACAAATCACTTGAAAAAGCAGTTACCGAAGCGAATATAATTGTAGTTCTTATACCACGTTGTCTGAAGATGGAATTTGCCCGAAGGTATCATGTGTAAAAGATAAGGATTAGATAGCTGTGGCTTTTGAATAGAAATGGACCGAAAATCATGCACTAAACGTGCAAATTTCGGTCCATTTTTTTAGCCGTTTTTATAGATGACCACAATAGCAGGTACGGCGGTAAAGGCTGCTCCTGCTTTTTGAACGATAAGGATGGATAAATACAAATAATGGGCACGTTCTTTTTTACAATAAATCGTACTTTTTTTCATTCTCATTCATTGTGTTTAATGCTAGTATTAGCTCAGTCATTTAAAATAAATATCATAAAGGAGAAAATTTTATTATGCGAGGGAAGAAATTTAAAACTCTATTGGTTGCGGCTGTAGCTCTTTCTACAGTTTTGACATCGTTTGCGGGATGCTCTAAAGAGCCGGCTGAATCATCTACACCATTGGTGTCATCAGAAGAAGCAACAGCTACAACCGCACCAGGGAAAAAAACTAAACTATCTGTTATGATGGTGTCTGAAAATGCAACAAAAATATTTTTAGATGATCTCAAAATTCCTGAAAAGTACAATGAGAAAGATCCCAATACAACGGTGGATATTGAACTTGTCAAGGGTGATACGCTGAACGTACTCAAAATAAGAATGCAGGCCAATGAATTACCGGATGTCATAGTAGGTCAGGCAGACTGGATTTATACCTTGGGAGATACGCTTGAACCATTGAATGATTTGGAATGTGTAAAGGATAATATCTATGCGGCAGACTTAGCGATTGATGGCAACTCTTATGCAGTACCTTACGAGTCCTTCTATAACTGCACATTTTACCGCAAAGATATATTTGCAAAGTACAACATTGAGGTTCCTAAGACCTGGCAGCAGTTTGTAGATGCAGTAAAATTGATTGCTGATAAAGGCGAGTATATTCCTTTGGCTGTTGGTGGTAAAGATGAATGGCCCCTGTATCCTTATGGCATTGACTCTACCATTATCGAAGCAGGAAATGCACAGATCTTAAATGAAATGGCTACAATGGAAGACCCGTTTGCCCCAGGCAAGCCAGCATACAATGCTTATAGCAAATTAAAAGAATTGAGCGACTTGAAAGCATTTGGCGAAGATCCTCTGGGTATCGGATTTGATGATTCTAAAACATTTTTGGGTACATCCAATAGAGCGGTTATGTTCCCCAGCTCACAATGGGCAGTTGGTGATGTAGCAACAGCCAACGGCGGAACCCTTGATAATATTGGTGTAATGTTTATTCCGCACAGAGAGAAGGAATCTGATCCATTATATACTGTTTCTGAAATTGGAATGCCCTTTATGGTAACAAAATCGGAAAATTCTGCAGTAGCGAAAGATTTTGTAAACTGGTTATTCAGCGATGAAATCTACACCGCATATTTGGAAAAAGTAGGTTTGATCAGCACACTTAAAACAGTTGAAACACCTTATGCTCCTATATTTAAAGAAGCCATTGATAGTACTGCTAATCTGGTGCCTTTGGCAAAGGTGAACAATGAACTGTATACCGATGTTGTAGCAGGTGCCAGGTTCAGCTTTGATCAAGGCTGTGCAGCAATTATGTCCAATAAAGATTTGGATGAGTTAATGGCTAAATACAATAGTGATTGGGCTAAAGCGGTTCAAGCAAATAAATAATTCATAAAAAAAATCTTGCAGATAACTAGACAAAGGTGTCCAAGGTACCGTTGGTGGCCTTGAACACCTTTTCCTAGTTACAACGTGCAGTAGTAAGAGGATGCTGAAACAGCCTCTCTTATTCGTTACAACACAATTTCTCGCGTAGCGTGAAATTTGTTGTTTGGCAGCCGCTGCTGGTTACATTTTATTAGTTTAGGAGAAAAGTCATGAACACCCTAGAAAGAAAGAAGAAACTTTTTCTATTCAGTTTTTTATTTATACCCACAGTATTGGTATTGATATTTGTGGTTTACCCGCTTTTGAATATGGTTATCTTAAGCTTTGCATCCTGGGAAGGCATAGGTAAAAAAACATTTATAGGAATAGATAACTATATCAGATTATTTACCGATTCGCCGGACTCGTGGAGAGCGATTAGAAATAATGGACTTTACTTGTTTTTTGGGTTTGTCATTATCCCCTTTCAAATTCTAATATCTGCAATTCTAATTTCCGGTATCAGGGGAGAAAAGTTTTACAAAATAGGTATTTTTATGCCTTATATCATTAATAGTGTTGCGATTGGTTATGCTTTTTCCTTTTTCTTCAGCCCTGTAAATGGTGGATTTAACGGTATTTTGAAAGCACTTAATCTGGAATCTTTGATTAGAAACTGGCTGAGTAATGAATATCTTGTAAATCTGACGCTGAACTTTGTAAGCTATTGGAAGGTATTTGGCTTTAATATTATCCTTATATGTGCGGCTTTGCAATCTGTTCCTAAAGAACATCTGGAAAGTGCGGAGGTTGACGGAGCGAATTTTTTTCAGCGTCTTATATTCATACAGGTTCCGCAGATATCGCCGACGATTAAAATTATATCATTTATGACAATCGCCGGTTCTCTGCAGGTTTTTGATATTCCATTTATCATGACGGCCGGTGGGCCCAATTTAGCCAGTACGACCTTTTCCCTGTATGCGGTAAATCTGGCCTTTAAATATAATGATTACGGCTTGGCGGCAGCAATGGCAGTGGTTTTAATCATCATCATATTATTAATTAATTTTATTCCTAAAATAGTTAGTTATGGTATAAGGAAGGTATGGAGTTAGATGGAATACAAAAAGAATAAATTATTACCGATTTTTAGCGCTGCCTTAAAACATGGATTATTGATATGCATCCTTTTAGTCATTATCATACCGCTGTTTAGTACATTTTTTTCAGCCTTTAAGAAACCGGAGGATATTGGTGCAACCTTTACATTAATGCCGCCGGACTATTTGTATTTTAAAAATTTTGAAATTGCCTTTTTTGAAGGTAAATTTCTGAATGGGTTGAAGAATACAGCGGTTCTTGTGGGGATTAGTTTAGTATTAAATTTGTTTCTAGGTTCGATGACGGCGTATGCGTTAGGGCGATTTGAGTTTAAATTCAGAAAAATTCTAATGGCATTATTTATGCTAGGTATGGTGGTACCGTCCTATATTACAGAGGTATCAAGATTTCAGGTGATATCCTTCCTGCACCTCTATAATACATTATCTGGCCCCATATTAATCTATATATCCGCAGATTTAATGCAATTATACATATACTTCCAGTTTATGGATAGTATTCCGCGCTCACTCGATGAGAGCGCAATGCTGGATGGATTATCTTTTTATGGGGTATACAGAAGAATTATTCTGCCGCTGATTTTACCGGCGACTGCTGTTATTTCCATTATTAAGGCGGTTTCCATCATGAACGATATGTACATCCCTTATTTATACATTCCTTCTTTAAGACTCAGAACATTAACGACAACACTGATGAACTTCAGCGGGCTTAAATCAGGACAATATAGTGTTTTATGCGCGGCGATTATCCTGGTGGCCATACCGGCACTGATTATCTATTTTATATTTCAGAAATACATCTTCCAGGGAATTGTAGCGGGCGCTGTAAAAGAATAGCAAGTTGACGGAGGAAAGAGAATGATAATTAACCTAATACATCGTCCTGTCGCAGGAGAAAAAAAAGAAATATTTATATTACAGCAGGAGATGGCCCATGAATTGGGCCTGAAGGTGACGCTTTTACTTCAGTATGAGTTGCTGTTTGAAGCAGACATTGTAGATGCGGTTAAACAATATCACCAGGAACATGGCGATGAGATTGGTATTTGGTTCAGCGATATTGCATCGGATAAGATGAATGAAATTATCTCCTGCAAGGAACCGTTCTTATGGCTATACTCCCGGGAGAATAAAAGGAAAATCATCAGCACCGTAACTGCAAAGTTTAAGGAGGTTTTTGGATTTGATCCAAAGGTTGCAGGGGCTTACCATGTGGATTCCTATTCCATGGGATTGTTTAAAGAGCTATGCCCCAGCATTGAGATAAGTATTGCAGGATGTTTTGAAGAAGGGGTAAAGGTCTTCCATGGCTGTAACAACTCCTGGTATTTATTCAATGAAGGTATGCCCTGGAATCCCTGGTATCCGGCAGTAGAAAACACTTTGCGCCCGGCTGAAAACGAAGAGGAATGGACTGGTATTGTAGCAGTACCGCATCTGGCAAGGGATTTAGCACTGTCCTTTGAAGGGAGAAATGATTTTTTTGCAAGCCATCCTGCCAATGTTCAAAGAGCCATGGCTAATGAAGGAGAAGCAGCCCCCTATGTCTTTAATTTGCTTGATTTATACCGGCTGCAAGAAAAATATAATCAAGGGTTTTCCTATACGAATGTGTTTGTTGGGCCGGGGTGGCTCAAAGGAAATCCGAATGTTCAGGACAGCGATGAAATAACACAGAAACTATATTATGAATATTTGAAATACTTTGTTGAATTGCGCAGCCAGGGCCGGTTGCAGGATATGTATATGAGCGAGTTTGCTCAGTGGTATAAGGAAAATATACCCATTGGGACTCCGCAGGTATACTTGGCCAAAGAGATATTGTACGGTTCCAGGAAGCACTACTTTTGGTACAGCAATTCAAATATGAGAATAACCATCGATGCATGTCAGGGAGGAGCGATTGGCGACCTGAGACCTCTTGTTGCAAAACAGCCCCGATGCACGGGTACGGATATGCCCAATCGGGAAATTGGTTCAAATCCTTATCTGATTCATTCCCAGTACAGATCGGGCAACTCCTATCATTATGCGGATGGAGCCAGAACGACGCTCCTGGTCAAACATAACGATGTAACCCTGGATCTGGCAAACTATCAGTCCAGGATTGAGAGTATTGAAACGGAGCCTGATCATGCGGTGAAGGTAGAACTGTCCCCGGTTGAAATTGAATTTCCCGACGGATTAAAGGCAAGTATAGCTACTACCTATACCATTGAAAAAGACGGAAGAATATTGGTGGGAAGAAGAATTCTCGATATTTCAGATACGAAAGCAGTATTGGAAATAACAGAATACTTCAAGGGATGTTATGGAGTGATAGAATATCCTGAAAAAATGGATGATGTTATATTATCCGTTAAGGGTAAAGAAGAGGCTTCCATAAAGTTCAGCTATGATAGTAGAAGGATAAATACGATTGAACCACAGTATACCAGTGCAAAAATACCTCAGATTGGCACAGAAGTTTATATGGAGCCTGTCACAGAAGAGTTTTTTTGTGGAGCTGCTGAAGAGGGCTATTTGTTTAATCCATACTATACTTTGTCTTTAACCGGTAAAATTTCAAAAGAGAAGGAGGCGATCATGTGTCTGAGGTTAATAGCAAGCAAGTAACTTATCGGTGTCCGGTTTGTTTTTCAAGGGAAAATGATGTTGTCTTGCAAAAAGATGCCGAGGGCAAATATTACTGTGTTAAATGCAGTTTTCATGGTACACAGGAGAAAATTAAGGAAATGTATGGAGACTTGAAAAAGAAGTATCGCTTTATGTTAACCCGCTTATCGTTTGAAGATTTAGATAAGATATAAGGCTGGTTAAGGAAACACTTGGCAATTAACAATAATTGTATTAGGGAGAGAAAACAAATGAAATTACTCAAAATGAAGAAAGTATGTAGCATGCTGGTAGCACTATCCGTACTCTTTTCAAATGTATCGGTTAGTTCGGCAAGCATAAATAATGAGTTTAGCCGAACCCAGGCTGGAATCACAGCAAGTGATAAAATTGAATCAGATATTTTAGAAGTTACCCTAAACACTAAATTCCCCAGTATGATACAATACAAATTAAAATCGAATAATGAAATAATGCTTGGGAACCAAAATAATTTAAGTATTATAAAAATTGATGATGTTGAGTATACACCAGAAATAACATATGAAAAAATAGATGCCAGGAAGGCAGAGTATACTCTGAATTTTGATGCGATCGATGTAGCTATGCGTCTTGAAATTGCCATAACGAATAAAGCAACGAACGGTCTATCGGCAAAGAAGGAGAATATTGTATCCTACAAGATTACCAAAATAGAAGAGACCGGTGATTTTAAGGTTCATACAATAGAAATCCCCAATAATAGTATTTTTACCGTAAAAAGTAGCGATACGAAGGCTGCTTTTGTTGGTGTGGCGAATAATGGCAGCGTAACTGTATCAGGTGATAAATATTTCGATCTGACTGCAGCACCGGTTGATTCCAGTGTACAAAAATATGAATATGGAATTATTAATACTTCCAAGTTAGCTGCAACTTTTCGAAGCAATGCATCCAGCTATGGTGATGCTAATTTAGTTCTCAAACAAACCGTTGCAGATGGACCAGATACCAAAACCTCTGTTTGGAGTAATAAGTGGACATACCGGATTCCTGACTATACGAAAACCTTTGATGATATAAGATGGGATTATACAGATCGTGGAAATTATAACAAAGAGGCAAAGTATGATCCGGACAGTTTGACATTTCCTACAACAGAACAAGTAAAAGCTGCCGGCTCAACTCTTGTGTCACAAAATGAACAGGTATCATCAAAGTATCCAAATGTTACCGTAAAATATGAAGATTCCGCACCGATGGAATTGCCTTTAATCGAGGCTGTGATCACGGATGACGCAAATCAGGATAATATTGTTGACTGGAAGGATGGTGCCGTGGCTTACAGAGATATCCGATATCTTCCGGTAGGCTATGAACAAGTAAGCAAATCAGCAGTACAAAGATTAATCCATCCTCATTCCTCCCTTGGTTCCTATACTTTTATGGAATCACTGGATGAAACAAAAAAAGTGTATTTGAATACAGATGGACTGGATCAAATTATTCTTCACAAGGTTTTCAATTATGCAAACTGGGGCGACTTCACTCATTATGCCGAAAATCTTGGAGGATTTGAGGATTTTAGAAAATTTGTAGATGTAGCTACAAAGGATTACAAAGGATATGTAGGGGTTCATACCAACTTTACAGAAGTTTTTGCAAAATCAAGGAACTTCAGGCCAGAAACAATTCAGCCAGGTAACGGTGGGTATGCAGGGTTTGGATATTGGTTCCACCAATGTTATACTCCGGACAAGGTCTATGAAGCCACATCCTTGGAAAGAAGAGAACGGTTGGCTGGGTTCAAGCAGTCTGTTCCGTCTTTAGGCTTTGTGTACAGCGATGTATATTATGATAACGGTCTTTTGGACAGAAGACTGGTAGACGATTACGAAGCATCCGACCTGGCATACTTTGTTGAGTGGCCTTATCAGAGTGAGGAAAGATCTGTCTGGGCTCACTGGGCGGTAGAAAAAAACTATAGCCCTGCGAAC
>JAEZFH010000092.1 GCA_023437885.1 Bacillota bacterium
CTTTATTATGGTAACCGGCGTCAGCGGTGCGTTTCAGGGATTTGATTCGGCCTATATCATGATGGACGGAAAAGGAGGACCGAATAACTCCCTGCTTTTCTACAATGTACATTTGTTTAATACGGCGATGAAGGATCAGCAGATGGGTGTGGCGAGCGCGATGGCCTGGATCCTGTTTGCGATTATCATGGTTTTCACGGTTATTCAAATGATTGGCTCCAGGAAGTGGGTTCATTATGAAGGAGGAAGTGATAAAAAATGATAAATGGGGCTGAGAAAATGAACAAGGCAGAAAATAAAAGAAAAGAAAATGTAACCAATAAAAGAAGGAACGGAGTGAAGCTATCGGAATCCATAAGCTTCCGGTCAAAAATAGCCGGTATTTCGGGAACGCTGCTGCTGTTGCTTGGCTCTGTACTGGTGCTCTACCCTCTGATATGGATGATATCCACGGCTTTAAAATCAGATGCGGAGGTAATGATTAATCCTTCCCTGATCCCCAACAGCATACGATGGGACAATTTTTCTAAGGCATGGAATTCTGCGCCGTTTGATATCTACTTCCGCAATACCGTGTTTATTACAGCGCTTGTATTGATTGGTGCACTGATTTCCAATACTCTGGTTGCCTACGGCTTTGCAAAGCTGAACTTCAAAGGAAAAAACATGATATTTATGTGTGTTCTCGGCACAATGATGATTCCCGGCATGGTTACCATGATCCCTTCCTATGTGCTGTTCTCGAAGATCGGATGGGTAGGTACCTATCTTCCGCTGATTGTTCCGGCGTTCACCGGCGGAGCGTATAATATTTTCCTGCTGCGCCAATCCTTTATGGGAATCAACACTGCTTATTCCGATGCGGCTATGATTGAAGGAGCGGGAGAATTAAAGATCTTAACCAAAATCTACATTCCTTTGGCCCGTCCGGTATTGACAACAATTGCAGTATTTACCTTTAACGGTGCCTGGAACGACTACTTTGGACCTATGCTGTACTTGAATGATGAGATGATGTATACGCTTCAATTAGGACTTCGTACCTTCCGCGGAAGCGCCGGTGTGGAATGGCAGAAGTTCATGGCTGCCTCTCTGATTGTGCTTATACCCACAGTGGTTCTGTATTTCTTTATGCAGAAGTATATCATTCAGAGCGTGGCAATAGGAGGAGTTAAGGGTTAAGTATGACATTTTTGGTCACAAATCGTGCTAGAAAATAGTATCAAATGAATAATATTGAATATAAGTGAAAATAAATGAAAATTTCTATTGACAAGGGCGGTTCCAGGGTATAATATATAAATATAAAAATGAAAGAAAATGACTGAAAATTATACAAAATAAACAAAGCTAAAGCATAAGTCATTTTCCGATATTAACAAGGAGGAAGTATTTATGAAAAGAATGAGACATTTAGTAGCGTTAATACTCAGTATCCTGCTCGTGGCACTTTCGTTCTCTGCTTGCAAGAGCGATGACGGTTCCAAGGATACCGGCAAGGACAACAGTCAGGCAACACCGACAGCAGCAGCGGATCAGGGCGAAGAGCCTTCCAAGGATGACAGCGCCAGCAAGGGTCCCGTTACCCTGCGCTTATGGGCTCACTGGGGATCAGAGCAACGCCGTCCCACCATTGAGAAGATTGTAAACAAGTTCAACGAAACCTATGCTGACCGTCAAATTTCCGTTGAATATGTATATGTTCCTTACGGAGATCTGGAAACAAAGATGATCGCATCCGTTACCGCCGGTAATCCTGGCAATGTGGTTATTTCCGCTATCGAAGACACCAATGTAAAGGCAATGCGTAATCAGGCTATGGATATCACTGATTATCTGTCTGATGGAATTTCAGAGAAATTTTATGAAAAATACTGGGATATGGTGACATATAATGACAGAGTATATGCAATTCCCTTTAATACAGATACACGTCTTGTATTCTACAATAAGACAATGTTCAAAGAAGCAGGTGTAAATGTAGACGAGATCAAAACCTGGGATGACATGATCGCAGTATGCAAAAAGCTGGATGAAAAGTTAAAAGGAACCGGCAACTATATGCTGGCCTTTAATCCGGTTCTCGGAAACTTCGGTTTTGACACCTTAGCCATCAATAACGGCGGTGGAAACTTTGACAGCTATTTGGATCCGAATCTTCCTACCGCAAACAGCAAGGAGAACATTGAAACCCTGGAGCATATGAAGGTATATGCCGATATGTACGGACAGGAGCTGGTTCAGGCAGCGATTGCAGCCAACGCAGGCGGCGCACAGGATTTATTCCTTTCCGGTAAAGTAGCTATGATTGGTAATGTATGTAACTATATTGCAACAATTGATTTGTACAATGCGGAAGCTCAGGTGGATTACGGCGTATTTGCTTATCCGGCAGGACCTTCCAGTAAGACAAGCGTACCTTCCGCATGGGGCGGCGGTTTCGTATGTACCGTACCTTACGGAGCACAGAATCCGGAGGAGTCAACTTTGTTGGCTGAATTCATGGCTACAGAAGGCGCAAAAATCTGGGCAGAAGAGCAGAAAGACGTTATGTGCAGCATTGAAGCAAATGAGAATCCTGCAATGGCATCCTTTGTAGGCTGGACAGAAACCATGGCAATGATGGAAAATACCTTCGGTACCCGCAGACATCCTTTTGCACCGAATGCAGGCACTTTTGTGACGGAAGCTGTAGATTCGATTACTAAGAATTACACTGCGACCGATGCGAAAGCAGCATTAGATACGGCACAGCAGCAAATTGAAGCTAAGATTGAAGAGGAAAAATTCATCTTTGGTGAATAGTAATCAAAGATGTAAGCAAGAGACGAAGCTGAATGCGTGGCGAATAAAACGTAATTAACTTAAAGCATGAGCTTATGTCGGAAGTTTAGCTTAGATGTTTTAGTAAGGCAGTCTGTTTATCCACGATGAAACAGGCTGCCTTTTGTTACATAGGTTGACCAATGGCAACCGCACAGCAGCGCAAGGGTCCCTAAACGGACTCTCTATTCTATTAGGACATCGGAGGGAAAGCCAATGAGCAAACGAAAATTTCATATGATCGGAAACACGCATATTGATCCGGTATGGCTCTGGAAAAGAGCAGAGGGGATGCAGGAGGTAAAATCCTCTTTTGCCTCTGCCCTGGACAGGATGACAGAATTTCCTGATTTTAAATTTACAATGAGCAGCATCTCCTATCTGGAATGGGTGAAGCACAACTGTCCCGATCTGTTTGAAAGGATAAAAGAGCGGGTGAAGGAAGGACGCTGGGAGATTGCGGGAGCAATGTGGGTTGAGCCGGATTGTATTATGCCTGCCGGAGAGAGCCTGATCCGCCATTTCCTGTACAGCAAGGAATTTGTGGCGGAGACCTTCGGGATAGAGCCCGTAGTCGGCTACAATGTGGACAGCTTTGGCCATGGTTCCAATCTGCCGGCAATCTTAACCGGATGCGGAATGAAATACTACCTGTTCAACCGTCCCGTAAGGAAATACATGGAAGTGCCACCGGTATTTCAATGGAGTGCACCGAACGGAAGCAGGGTGATTGCGGAACGGCTTGGGGGGGAATATCTTGCATGGACGAAGCCGGCAATTGAGTATAACCTGAGGGAAAGCATAGAGGCTTTGGAAACCTACGGATATGACCGTATGGCAGTGTTTTACGGAGTGGGGAATCATGGCGGCGGCCCCACCATTGATAATATACGTTCCATATATGAGCTGAGAGAAGAGTATAGCGGGGATGAGCTTGATTTCTCCACAATTCAGGGATTTTTTGATTCGGTGGACATAGAGCAGCTGCCTCAGTTTCAGGGTGAGCTGGGCAGGATATTCATGGGCTGCTACAGCTCGGATAATGAAATCAAGCGCTTGAACCGTTCCTCGGAATGGGGACTGGTGAAAGCGGAGGCCATCGGAGCCATTGCAGCCGGGATGAGCAGCAGATACCGCTATCCGAAGGAGGAGATGGAGAAAGCCTGGAAGATGACCCTGTTTAACCAGTTTCACGATATTCTGTCCGGAACCAGCATTGAACCGGCGAGAAATGAAGCCTGCCAGGAGTTCCACTATGCCCAAACCATCGCGCGCTATACCGCAGAGAATGGGATCCAGGGAATTGCTAACAGCATCGATACCAGAGGGGACGGTTTTCCCCTGCTGCTGGTAAATCCCACAGGGGCCGCATTCCGGGGTGTATTCCAGGCGGAAGTATATGTTCCGGCAGCGAACCGCAAGCAGGTAAGAGTCAGGGGAACGGACGGCGGTGAAATTCCATATGCAGCTACAACATATCTGGCCTGTGAGCGGGATGACGCAAGAAAGAGCATCCTGTTTGAAGCGGAGGTACCTGCCATGGGGTATGCAATTTACCGGATCCTTCAGGAGGGTCCCGGCTTCCAGCCGGTGGATAATCCGATGGCAGTGAAGAATACAACAGTATCCAATGGAATATTAATCATGACAATAGATGAAAAAACAGGGTGTCCTTCCTCGCTGAAAAATGGAGGAGCGGAGCTGTTATCCGAGCCGGCGGCCTTTAAAGTGTTTAATGATGACCGGGGTTCCTGGGGCTATGAAGTCTTGGAGGAGAAGCTTTTAGGATGCTTTGAAGCCCGGAGTGTGGCTGTATTGGAAAGCAATTTCCTTCGGACTGTGGTCAGAAGTGTGCTGCTTTATAACAAATCCGAATTGGTTGTGGATTATATCCTGGAAAAGGATAGCGACGTGATAAAAATGAACTGCAGAATCCATAATCATGAATGCCATACCCAGATCTGCTTTTGCGTGCCGGTAGCCGGAAATAGCCATAGCGTTGCTACGGAAACAGCATTTCTGGCGGAGCAAAGAGTGCAAAATGATGGAAGCGAATATTACCAGCACCGTTTTGCGGATATTAAAAATGCCTCCGGTGCGGGAATTGCGGTTTTGAATAACAGTGCCTACGGTATGAGCCAAAAAGACAGCGAATACCGCCTCATCCTCTCCAGAAATGTCATGTTTGCACGAGGCGGCAGCGGTCCGGTTGAGTTTACCCCGGATAAGAGATTCATGGATCAGGGCTGTTGGGATTTTAAGCTGGAGCTGATACCCCACCACGAGCCGGTGGAGTATGGGAAGCTGTTTGCGGAAGCGGATTTCCTGCATATGCCGGTAGAGTATCTTGGTGACAGCAACCATACCGGGGAGCATTGGCTGCGTAAGGGAAGTGAAATTACCGTAACCGGAGCGGGGGTACAGGTCTCCGGCTATAAGCCGGCGCATTCGGAAGAAAAGGGTACGGTATTGCGTATCTTTGAGTGTGAGGGCAGGGAGGCGCAGGCAAGCATCTGTAAAGGCGATAAGGAATACAGCGTGACCCTTGCACCCCATGAGGTGAAAACCCTTCTTTTTAAAGGAAGCAAAATGAAAGAGTGCGATATGCTGGAAAGAAGCCGAGGCTGAAGCAACCGGATTACCATTCAAAATAAAGACGGCGGATCAGTAACGGGTCCCGATGGAGAAAAAGCTATGATAAAGCAATACAGTAAATACCGGCTTGGTGATATGGCGGTAATATATTTATATGACAGTAAAACAAAGCTGCTGGGGATGACTCTTTTGCCATCGGCTTTGGAGGATAAATTTGTGACAGAGGGCAAATGGACGGTAGAATCACTGGTTCAGGTAAAAGCAATCGGGGATGCATATCCCGACTGCTTTTCCCACGGGCATACCATGAGAAACAGCAGGACCGCAAGAAACCTGGAATTTCTCCGGCAGACCGTCTTTGAGAGAGAGATGGATAAAACCATTGTCACTACCTTGCAAAGTGACCGGCTTCAGGCAGTCCACCGGCTGACCTATGAGGCGGGCACCGAGGTGCTAAGTTCTGTTACGGAGATAAAAAACCTTACCCGGGAGGCGGTTGGGATCGAGATGCTTTCCTCCTATTCGGTCTGCGGATTTTCTTCTCTGGAAGCAGGAGAAAGGATGCGGGATTTTAGACTTCACCGTTTGAGAAGTAAATGGAGCGCGGAGGGAAGGCTTGATACCTCGGATTTGGTGAAGCTGCAGCTGGAGCCCTCCTGGATGAGATCAGGGGTGCAAAGTGTCCGCTACGGTGAGGTTGGCTCTATGCCGGTGCGCCGTTATTTTCCTTGGATGGTGCTGGAGGATGTTAAATATGGATACTGTATTGGAAGTCAATTATATCATCCTGCGTCCTGGCAGATGGAGGTGTATAACAGGGATGACCGGATTTCCTTCTCCGGGGGTATCGCGGACCGGGAATTCGGCCATTGGGTAAAAAACATAGAACCGGAGGAAGTCTTTACTACACCCAAGGCAGTACTTAGTGCCTGTATGGGGACCGTGGATGAGATCAGTCATCGGCTTACAAGTGCGCAAAATAAAAATTTATCGAAGGTACCGGAGATAGAGAAGGCCTTGCCGATCGTCTTCAATGAATTCTGCACCACCTGGGGCAGCCCGAGCCTTGATAACATCAAGAGCATAGTCCGTACCATCAAGGGCAAAGGGATCACTTACTGTGTCATCGATGCCGGCTGGTATGCCAGGAAGATAGGTGACTGGGGTAATGTAGGTGACTGGGGCATAAATCAGGAGCTTTTTCCGGGGGGCTTTCAGGAAGCGGTGGATACGATCCGGGAGGCAGGCATGGTTCCTGGGATCTGGTTTGAGCTGGAAAGTGCAGGAAGGGATTCTGCCGTTTTTGAGAAAGAGGAATTTTT